>CAZILO010000063.1:0-6800 GCA_964540085.1 uncultured Thermotogae bacterium | reverse complement strand
CCCCCCACCTAGCACAGGCGTTGGCGGAGGGGGCGGGATTTGAACCCGCGGTACCCTTACGGGTACAACAGTTCTCCAAACTGTCGGCTTCGACCGCTCACCCACCCCTCCGGGCGATATCGATTCTAGATGGGGCGGGAACGGATTTCAACCACAGTGTGATGATCGCCATTCGGAAACCGGACGGGTATAATAAAACAACCACGCCATTCACACGGGAGGATGATCAGTGGAGGAGAAAAAGGTTGCCCTGCGCGAGCTGTTGGTGAAGCACCCGGCGGATATTGCCGAGGTGCTTTCTAATCTGTCCGACGAAAAAGCAGCAGAACTTCTCCACCATTTGTATCTCCGCAAGGCGGCGGCCGAACCGCTCGGTGAGATGGAACCGGAGGATTCGGCTGATCTGATTACCGAACTTGACCGCGACGAAGCCACCAAAATTCTCTCCCGCATGGACCCGGACGACGCGGTCGACCTGCTTGAAGAACTGCCCGAAGATCTCCAGCAAGATATTCTGGCGCACCTGAACCGCAAGCAATCCCAGATCCTCACTAAGCTTCTCTCTTATCCACCCGACACCGCTGGTGGATTGATGTCCCCGGAGGTGGTTGCCCTCTCCCTCACAATGAGTGCCCAGGAGGCGATCGATTATCTGCGTCGTAAGACGGAAGAAGTGGAGACGATCTACTACGCGTATGTTGTCGACGACGCCGGCAAACTGGAAGGGGTGATATCGCTGCGTGACCTTGTTCTCGCGCGCCCCGAGACGCAGCTATCCGCGCTGATGCAGCGGGATGTCATATCGGTGCCGGTTAACGCCGACGCTGAGGATGTCGCCCGACTGTTCGACAAATACAACTATTACGCCCTGCCAGTTGTCGACTCCGATCGTAAGCTGCTCGGGATCATTACCATCGATGATGTCATCGACGTCATCCGCGACGAAACGACGGAAGACATCTATCGGTCACACGGTGTCCCGCTTGAAGAGCGCGTCGACACACCGTGGTACGTATCGGTGCGGGGCCGACTGCCGTGGCTGTACTTCAACCTCTTGACCGCGTTTCTCGCCGCGTCGGTGGTGGGAGCGTTTGAGTCGACGATCGCCAAGTACGCCGTGCTCGCGTTCTTTATGCCGATCATCGCTGGGCAGGGGGGAAACGCGGGGATGCAAACTGTGACGATCGTTACACGGGGGATCGCGCTGGGGGAGGTGCCAAAAGGAGAGGGATGGCGAATTCTGAGCAAGGAACTGTGGCTCGGACTCCTGGATGGGGTGGCAATGGGATTGGTGGTGGGAGCAGTAGGGATGTTGTGGAAACATACAATTACATTGGGATTAGTCGTATTCCTAGCAATGACGTTTAACATGATTACCGCAGGAATAGCGGGAACGGTGATTCCGCTTACACTGCGCGCCGTCCGGCTTGATCCCGCGTTGGGGGGATCGATCTTTCTCACCACATTCACTGACACACTCGGATTCGCGTTCCTGTTCCTGCTGGCGCGCGCGTTTCTTCCGGGGTTGTAATGAGCCGCGTCGCCGCGCCATGGGCATATCCGTTGATATTAGCGTTGCTCGGGGTTGTGCTGTTTTTCGGGCATCTTTCACCAGCGTGGCGGGGAATAATCGGCGCGGAGAGCATCCTGTTCATAATCTACTTAATTGTGCGTTCACACCGATCCGATGCGGTACGTGCGCCGGCGAATCTTCTTCCTCTGTTTCCCGGCCATCTCCTGCTGCTATTCGCCATCGAGACGTTTTCTCCGCCCCCAACACTGCTGGTTGGACTGTGGACAGTGGTTCCAGTGGCGAGCGTTGTCTACGATGCCATCGGCATGTCGCGAGCTGTGCTGGGGAGGGTGTCGATTTTGTCGGGAGTTTACTGTATAATTTGGGCCGATCTCTTCTTCCTTTTAGAGCAAATCGTCAAGTTGGGAAGAGAACTTACCCCGGGAGAAGAGCTGGTTGTGGGTGCCGTATTTGTTGTCGTGGGTATCCCGTTCTTAGGGATCGGGGTTTATCGGCACGTGCGGCAAGTGATAAGTAAGGAGTGATAGAACATGAGTAAAGCGCTTGTTTTTTTGTCCGGGGCGATTGTCCTGTTGTTTGAATCCCTGGCGTGGGGACAGACGACAACCCCGTCTGCCAGCAGCGGTAGTCAATCGATTATATCGCTGGTGGTCATCCTTGGGATATTCGCCGCGGTATTTTACTTTATGCTGATCCGTCCTCAACGCAAGCGGCAGGCAAAGCACAGTGAACTTGTTTCAAGCCTAAAGCGGGGCGATAAAGTCGTCACCGCAGGCGGTATCTATGGCGAAATCGACTCCATCGGGGACACGTCGGTTGTGCTCACCCTGGAGGACGGAGGAAAAATCCGCATTGCGAAGTCGAGTATCGTCGACAAGCGTGCCAAATAAATCGGGGGGAGGTTAGAAAATGGCGCATTCCAGCTTGTCCCGGAGCCACTCCAATATGACCCGGGCTGATTGGCTGCGGGCGGGAAGCATTTTCGCGGTCCTGATTATCTCACTTGCATTTCTCTACCCGTTTTGGCCTATCAATAAGGTAGTTCATCTCGGGCTTGATTTACAGGGCGGGGTACGGTTGGTTCTCCAAGCGCAAGGAATCGACAAGATGACCCCGGCCCAACGTGACGACACGATAAATCGGATTATCACCATCCTCGCCAACCGTGTCGACCAGTACGGAATGGCTAATGCGGAGATCAAGCGCATGGGGACCGACCGTGTATTGGTCAATCTGCCGGGGACGACGGATCCGGCGCAGGCACGGCAATTGATCGGTGAGACGGCAATGTTGCAGTTTATGAAAGTGATACAAGCGGGGACAAGCCCCAACGATAACCTTATTCCCGCGTCCCCGAACCAGGAAGTGTTGAAGGACCGCAATGGCATTCCGTACATCGTGGAGCGCCAGCCGCTTCTCACCGGTGCTGCTCTGTCCAACGCGCAAGTGCGTACCGCACAGGGGATTCAGAATGCGGGGCAGTTGTTTATTGCACTTACTTTCAACCCCAAAGGAGCACAGCAGTTTGTAAAGGCGCTCCAACAGTTGCAGGTGGGAGACCGGTTGGCGGTTGTCCTGGACAACGTGATTTACAGCGCGCCCGAGATTACACAGTCGATTAAGGATGCGGCCGCCAAAGGCTGGCGGGCGGTACAAAACTCAACGACGATTCAAGGCCATTTCACCACGGACGAAGCGAAACGGATCGCGATTGTCCTCCGTGCCGGCGCGCTGCCGGTCGCGGTAAACGTGGTCGATGAAAATGCCGTTGGCCCGACATTGGGAAGAGATTCGATCAATCGTGGGATGATCTCGATTGTGGTCGGATTTGTGCTCATTTTGTTGTATATGCCGATGTACTATCGTATGTTCGGCCTGGTGGCGAATATCGCGTTGTTCCTTAACATGTTCATACTGTTTGCCTCGCTGCACATATTTAATGCCACCCTGACGCTACCGGGAATCGCTGGTATTATCCTGACAATCGGTATGACGGTGGATGGGAACGTGATCATCTTCGAGCGTATTAAGGAGGAGCGCCGTGCCGGGAAATCACCGCTCGCCGCGGTGCGTACCGGGTTTGAGAAATCTCTGTCCGCTATCGTTGACGCCAACGTTACTACCATCCTCACCGCATTCATCCTCCTGCTCGTGGGGACCGGGCCAATCAAGGGATTCGCAATTACGTTGGGCATCGGCGTGATCGGGAGCATGTACTGTGCTCTCGTCGCCAGCCGCGTCTTTATCGAAAAAGCGGGGTTTGCCAACTTTATCCCGGCTAAGGTGATGAACGATCAGTCGTAGCTACGATAATTAGCTGGATTAGGGCGTCTTCAGCACGAACGCCGCCGCGCTTTACCGTTTGATCGAGCTCGATCCCGCGGGAGAGTGCGGCGGCGAGTTCTGTTAGCTTGTAGTTGCGCGCTTGGTTGAACAACCGCCGTGCAAGCCACTCCGGCACGCCGACGAGTGGTGCCATCTTCGCTGGATTGAAACCAGCGTCGATCAGCATGCGCACACTGAGAAGGCGGGTTAAGTGGTGGAGAAGAATCGGAAAGACGCGGGATGAATTAATGTGGATGTCGGCCAGCGCCGCCAGCGCAGCAGGCAGATCTCGTTCTCCTACACGGTCGGCGATCGGGTAAGCCGACTCCTCCCCGCTGCTGTATGCCAGTGCGGACACGACCGCTGGCGTGATCGGCCCCGATTGGGCGTAAGTTGCGAGCTTATCCGCCTCCGCCGCGATGAATAGCAGATCTCCCCCCGCTCGTGTTGCCGTTGCGGCGACAGTCGCGGGCGATACCTCCATTCCGTGCCGGTCGAAGATCGTCTTTGCCCAGCCGGTTAATGCTTTCCCCCGTGGACGGGAAAATCCCTGCACGCTGCCGATTTGCTTGACCTTCTTGGTCAGTGCGGTTGTCGCCGGTCCATCCGTCGCCATCAGCGAAAGGTACGTATCGGGAGAAAACTGGCGTGCGAAGACGGGATAGAGCGATCGTATCGGCTTTATCGCCTCGGGATGGCGGAGCACAAAATGGCGCCGGGGCGCGAACAACGATCCCGAAGAAAGCTCGATGGCAAACGCCTTGAGATTGAGTTCATCGCCAAACCGTACAATCCGTTCATCAGCGGCGATGGCGGCATCACGGGCAACGAGTGCGCGTTCGCACTGATACGGTTCGCCGTAAAACAGAGCGATTATTGGTTCAGGCATGTTCCTCCACGTGGATGGGTACGGATATCGTAATCATAGTCGGGGAAAATCGTCCTGGCAACACCAGATTCAAATTTCGCCGTTACGGGGGCAAAGATTGGCTTATGGAATGCACTGTAGCGCGATGATGACAGAATACGATGTACATGTCCGATAGTCGCCGCATGTGTGCTCAGCCCCAGTAAACCAGCGCCCAGGTACCATCCCTGACAAGCAAAGATCATAAAAGTTAAATTAAAATTCATATTCAACAATATTAATCCCACGTGTTACGTATCTTTACCCCGATGCCAATAGAGGTTTGCGGTTTAGATGACATATAACGGCGGTAAATTGCGTGATAGTGACGCTGCTCTTCCAAATTAAAGACGGAAGGCAAAATTTGCCCCGATGTCAGCGTTCGTGGCCGCCGAGACATTATCTAACTACAGCCCTGATCCCGGTCGTGCCACCAAGCTCGTTGGTCAATTGATGGAGATAGGCTCGTCAGAATGATGTAGCAGCGTTGTAAGCACGAAGTGAATAAAGTCGGTCAACACAATCAGCCGAAGTGCGTTTTCCCGCGTGGCGAACGCAAGCGATATCCCATGTTCCACCGCATGACGATTCAGAGTCCCGTCGTCCGTAAATTCGGCGAACTTGACGAACCGGTAGAACGGGAGTTCTTCGATCCCGACCAGGCGGGAGAGAATCTCGCGCAGAAACGCCTCCACCGTGACATAACTCCTTCCCTGAAGCTCGATCAGCTCCTCCAACGATAGTTCGGCCGGGTTTGCCTCCTTCAAGTAATCCCACAGCACCCCCTCTGGCTGCGGGAACAGTCCGTAAATCGCCAGGGCGTACTCCCCGCGCTGGAACGCGGCGAACGCATCGCGGATTGGCCGCTCCCGCCGGACGAACTGGGTAAGGTCGAACCAGGAATCGATGATCCGGGCGCTGATGTCATCCGTGAGAGCAGATACAAGCGCCACTGCGTTCGCAGGCATGGGAACAAGCTGCAACATCGCGGGAGACAGGACGAACCCGTGGGACGCGAGCGCGCCGAGGACGGCGCGATATTCAGCCGTTTCGCTCGCATACGTTCGCTGTGCCGCGGTAATCCCGGCGTCTAAGTTGGCCTTCCACGCGGCAAGCGCCCGCTGGAAAATCGCGTCCTTGTGAGCGGCGCGCTGCATGCGCCACGCGTTACGAAACGCATTGTAGAACGGCTTTCCCTCTTTTGGTTTGAAATATGGCTCCAGCCCATTCGCGCGCGCGATCAGACGGGCGAGGGGGCGGAGGTCCGCTTCGTCGAGACGCACCCACTCTTCTTTCGCGTACGGTGGCTCGATCAAGAGGGACTCGACGAGGTTCAAGAAGAACCCGCGCGCCCGTTTGGCTCGTTCTGCCGCCACGAGCTCCGCTTCGGTTGGGACAACGCGAATCCTAACCTTTCCGATTTCGGGAATTATGATCGTCTGGTTTGTCATTCCGGATGCCTTCTTAAAGAATTTTACCGCAGAGACGCAGAGGACGCAGAGCAAGCAATGATTTAATACAAATTAATTTTATATATTATTTCTCTATTACAACCACATCCTTGTGTCTAATCTCTGCGCCTCGGCGGTGCAAGCATCTGTGTTCAAAAAAGAGGCCGGGATACCCCGGCCTCTATCTCGATCACCGTCTGGCGATACAGACCACGTTACTTATCGGCAAGCGCCGCCTGCGCCGCAGCGAGGCGGGCCACTGGGACGCGGTATGGGCTGCAACTCACGTAGTCGAGCCCGATGCGATGACAAAACGCAATCGACGTTGGGTCGCCGCCGTGCTCACCGCAGATTCCAAGGTGCAAGTCGGGTCGGGTCTTGCGTCCGAGCTCGCACGCCATTTTGACGAGTTTGCCTACTCCATCTTGATCGAGCACCTGGAACGGATCGTGGGCGTAGATCCCCTTGGCAACGTACTCCTTGAGGAACTTGCCGGCGTCGTCACGCGAGAACCCGCACCCCATCTGCGTGAGGTCGTTTGTCCCGAAGCTGAAGAACTCCGCAGAGCGGGCAATTTCGTCGG
>CAZILO010000062.1:0-6833 GCA_964540085.1 uncultured Thermotogae bacterium | reverse complement strand
GCAGCGGTGCTAGTCTCCCCATTCGATCGCCGGGAAACGGTACGAGGGACAAAGACAAAACTCAACGCCCGCAGGCAAACATTCGTCCCTCCCGAAACAGAGGCACCACAGCTATGCACACGTGTATCCGATGCACGCACATCATATCGGGTGCGTTGACCATCGTTTCCATCTGTGCTACCATCAGTTTTCGGGCAAGGGAGGAATTTGAAATGTATATGATCGTAGTGGGTGCGGGCAGCATCGGCACCAGTTTGATTGGCATCGCGGTTAAGGAAAAAAACAACGTCGTCGTTGTGGAGTCAAACGCTGATCGGGCACATGAGATCAGCAATTTATACGACATCACAGTTATCAACGGCGACGCCACCTCAAGCGATACGCTGCGGGAAGCAGGTTCAGATCGCGCGGATGCACTTATCGTCACCACCAGCGACGACGCAGTGAATCTGATGGTTGTCTCCATCGCCAAGGAACTGAAAATCCCATCCATCGTGTCCATCGTGAACAAAAAGGAGCACGCCGAGTTCTTCCGCAAGCTGGGCGCAAACGTGATGGAAAACCCGGAAGAAGTGGTGGCCAACCACCTGTACAACGCCGCTAAGCGCCCGACGGTGCGTGATTTCACCATGCTATCGCAGGGAGATCAGATCTTCCGCCTTACGGTCCGGGAAACCTCGCCGTTAGTCGGCCGTACGCTGGCCGAGAGCAGCCGCCGCGGCACGCTTCCACCCACGATCTTGATCATGGCAATCGAACGGGATGGAAAGCGAGAAATCCCAACCGGTGATTCCGTAATTCAAGCCGGGGATGTGCTCACCGTATTCTCGCTGGAGCGGGCGAGCGATGAATTGGTCGAAACCCTCACCGGATGAAAATTCCACTGCTTAAAACGCCACAGGACTTGGCGATAATCCTTCGTGATCTTGGTCTGCTCGTACCGATGGTCGGAATTATGGCGGTAATGTCCGCTGTCGTTCCAGCGGTGTTCCACGAGGAGTACGCGTTTATCCCGCTGGGAATCACCGCCGCCGCGTCGTTTGGGCTCGGCGTGATCCTCTATTTCCCATTTCGCGGCGCCGGGGAAACGAAGCTAAAACACGGAATGGTAATCGCCGCATTTGGCTGGCTGCTGGTCGCTGTACTCGGCTCGCTGCCATTCACCCTCACCGCAATATATGCCCACCGGTTGGGGGTGGCATCGCCGACGCTGCTCTACTTTCTCGACCCGCTGAATTCGTTCTTCGAATCGGTGTCGGGCTACACCGGGACCGGTCTTACAATGGCAGCGCGGGCGGATTTGCTTCCACACACGATTCAGTGGTGGCGCAGTTTTATCGAATGGGTGGGCGGAATGGGCGTGATCGTGCTCATGCTCACCATCCTCGCCGGACCGCGTCCCGGAGCAGCGACGTACTCGCTTTATTACGCCGAGGCACGCGGGGAGAAGATTCACCCAAGCATCGTTTCCACTTTACGCACGATGTGGTGGATCTTTCTGTTGTACACGTTTATCAGCGTGATCGCGCTGTGGGGAGCGGGGATGCCGGTTTGGGACGCGCTCAACACCGCGATGACCGGTATTTCCACCGGTGGATTCAGCGTGTCCGCGAACAGCATCGCTTCCTACCATTCGGTGGCGATTGAGCTCGTATTGTTGCCAATCATGATCTTTGGCGCGATCAGCTTCGCCGTGCACTATGAGATGATGCGCGGGCATGGGTCGATCCTGATTCGGGATATTCAAACGCGATGGCTACTCATCATCCTCGCCGCGGGAAGCCTGTTCCTCGCGTTGGAGAACAGCATGTACATCCCAGCGCTGCGGTCGCTGCGCGAGTCGGCATTTCAGTTCGTGTCCGCAATGACGTGTACCGGGTTCCAGACCGCCAACATCGCTGCATGGAGCGATACGGCAAAGCTTATCCTTGCCACCGGAATGGTGGTCGGTGGGGCAGCCGGATCGACCGCCGGCGGTATTAAGGTGATCAGAATGATCATCTTGATGAAGGGGGTCCAGTGGCGATTCCGCCGCATTATCTCACCGCGGGGTGCGATCGTGCCGTTTCGCATCGGTCCGACGGTTGTCGATCAAGCAGAGGTCGGGCACCGGTTGGAGGACGCGTCGCTGATCACCTTCTTGTGGTTGGTGTTCCTCGGGCTGGGGGTGATCGTCCTTCTCCACACCGCTCCGTCCCGGTTTAGCCTGTCCGACGTGATATTCGAAGTGGCGAGCGCTCAAGGGAACGTCGGCCTATCGGTGGGCATCACGTCCCCCACCATGTCCACCCTGAGCAAGCTCACCCTATGCTTCAACATGTGGATCGGGCGGCTGGAGATCATCCCGGTGCTGATGTTCATCCGCGCCCTGTTCCTCGGGATCCAGTGACACTGCGGGGCGCACGCGGCAACGGGAGGGTGGGGACGTGAGCGGACGGGAGCTTTCCCCGTTGTTGGCGTCATCGGTGATTTTCGCGCTCACGTACATTGGAATCTTCTCCGAACGGATCCATCGCACAATCGTCGCCCTTGCCGGTGCGGTGCTGATGATCGCAGTCGGAGGATGGCTGTCGTTTTACGACATGGAACACGCGTCCGCAGCAATCGACTTCGACACGATTTCCCTGCTACTGGGAATGATGATCATGGTCGGAATCCTCGGGAAGACCGGGCTATTTTCCTACCTCGCCGTGCGCGCCGCTCAGATCACCCGCGGCAGTACGTGGCGGCTAATGATCGCCCTTGGCTTGCTTACCACCCTCGTGTCAATGGTGCTTGACAACGTGACCACGATCATGGTGGTCGCCCCTGTCACCCTGTCCATCGCTGAACTGCTGGGAATAAGCCCAATCCCGTTTCTGATGGGGGAGGCAATTCTGTCCGACACCGGCGGCGTGGCGACCCTAATCGGCGATCCTCCGAACGTGCTTATCGGATCGGCGGCCGGCCTCACGTTTAATGACTTCCTCATCCATCTCGCCCCGATCGTGCTGTTCGCGTGGGTCGTCACCCAGGGGGTTCTGCTGCTCGTGTTCCGCAACGACCTGCGCCATGCAACCGATCCCGATACCCTCGCTAAACTCGACGCCCGCCGCGCGCTTGTCGATCCGGCGACCGCGAAGAAGATGCTAATCGTCCTCGGCGGCACGATCCTCCTCTATCTGATCCACGATCGCATCGGACTCATCCCGGGAATGGTGGCGTTAATTGGGGCGTCGATCGGGCTGCTGTGGATCCGACCGCCGATTGAAGAGGTAATGCATGAGATCCACTGGGACGTGCTGCTGTTCTTCATCTGCTTGTTCATCATCGTTGGCGGGCTGGATCAATCCGGGGTGCTCGGACTGATCGCCCATGCGATTACCGGTCTTACCTCCCATGGAATTCTCATCGCCGCTCTGATCGTGATGTGGGGTGGGGCGCTTCTGTCAGCGGTAGTGGACAACATCCCGTTCACCATGGCGATGATCCCGATCATCACCGGGCTCGGGACAAGCGGGGTAGCGGTCGGGCCGCTGTGGTGGGCGCTCGCCCTCGGCGTGGGGTTTGGTGGCAATGGAACCCCGATCGGTTCCACCGCCAACGTAGTTACCGTTTCCCTGTCCGAGCGCACCGACACCCCAATTACATTCCGTACCTGGGTACACAGCGGATCGATCTCCGCGTTTGCTTGTCTGATCGTGGGAAGCGTTGCCCTAATCATCGCAATGAAACTCGGGCTCATGTAGAATCGCCGCGCGTAGGAGGAACAGTGATCGCGCACGTATTGCTTCCGCTTCCGGTTGACCACGGGTTCGATTTTAGCGTGCCCGCCGCGCTCGCCGCAGAAATTGAGGTAGGACAGCGCGTCAAGGTACGGTTCACCGGTCGCGAACGCACGGGAATCGTTGCCGCAATCGGAACGGAGAGCATCCATCCCGGCGAGTTGGAGCCGGTACTTGATACCTACCCCGCGCCGGCGTTTTCACCGCCGGCACTGAAGTTTGCCCAGGAAGTGGCGCGCGATTACCTCGCCCCGCCTGGGCTCGCCGTTAACCGGATTTTGCCGCACCGGGTGGCGGCACAACCGCGGGAACGCCACTTCTGCCCCGCCGTTGACCTAAATACAGCAATCATTGCTCTGGAGCGGATGACACGCGCCCCGCGCCAGGCCGCGGTCATGCGTGCCCTCCTCGCCGCCGCCGCGCCGCTATCCCCGGGACAACTACGTGCCGCCTTGGGTGAGGTCAGCCGCCCGCTCGCCCGCCTCGTGGAGCGCGGGCTGGTGAAAGAGTGCGGGCACGATCAATCTCCGTCACCAGTGACACGTCCACTGCCGCCCGAATATGAAGCGCAAGCGGCGTGGGTGGACGCGCTCCCGCACTCCGGAATCACCCTCGTGTACGCGCGCCAGCGGTATGCCGGGTACGCACGCATCCTGCGCGAGCGACTCACCCCTGATGGCGCAGCATTGGTCCTTGCCCCGGAAATCCTCGCCGCCACCACTCTGCACCGGTTTCTATCCCAACACGCGCCTGGACCGATTGCCCTCTATCACAGCGGTCTGCCCGACGGGGTTCGTGGTCGCGTGTGGGAGGAAGTGCGGGCGGGGAAAGTGCAAATCGTGGTCGGCACGCGGTCGGCGCTGTTTCTCCCATTCCCGCGTCTGGAATTGATCATCGTCGATGACGAGCAGGACCGCTCCTATAAGCAAGACGAGATGCTTCCTTATTACCACGCCCGCGCCGTCGCCGAAAAACGGGGACCAGATGGACTGGTCATCCTCGGGACGGCCGCCCCGGCGGTGGAAACGTTCCAGCGCGCAAGTGAGGGCGATATCGCCCTCGTGCGCGGGAATGACGCTTCGGCGGTAAACGTCCGCATCGTTGACATGAAGGGCGAACCCAGCCCAGTGAGCACACCACTACGCGATGCCCTCACCCGCACGCTTGCCGCCAATGAAAAGGCGATCGTGATGGTACCGCGCCGGGGCTACTTTCAGGCGGTGATCTGCAAGCAATGCGGGCGACCGCTGCGCTGTCCCCACTGCGGGGTGAACCTGGTGTATGACGTCAACCGGGCGCAGCTCGTGTGTCGCGTATGCGGGCGTGCCTATCCCCGATTTGCCTGTCCGCACTGCGGCAGCCGCGCGTTGCGGTTCGTCGGCGCCGGCGTGGAACGAGTCAGAGATGAGATTGCGCACGCGTTTCCGGACGCACGTATCCTGCTGGTCAACGGCGACCTCATCGCCCGCCATCCCGATATCGATCTGGAACGTGCAGCGGCCGACGTCGACGTCATCGTGGGGACGCCGATGATCGCCAAGGGTGAACCATTACCCGGGGTGCGGCTCGCCGCCGCGGTGGGGGTGGACGCGCTCCTCGCCGTGCCTGACTTCCGCGCCGCCGAACGCGCGTACCAGCACCTCGTCGGCCTCGCCGGCCGAATGGAGAGCGGCGAACTCATCATCCAAACAAACTATCCCGACCATTACGCACTGCGCAGCGTCGCGGCCGGAAATTACGAGTTATTGCGGGAAAATGAGCTCGCGGCGCGGGAAGCGTTTTCCTATCCCCCGTTTGCACGGCTAGCCCGCATCATCCTCACCGCCCGTTCTTCGGCCCAACGCCGCACGGATGCGGATCGGATCAGCACCGTGCTCGCCGCATTTGCCGTCGATCTTCTTGGACCATCCCCGCACCCCCGCCGTGCCGCGGCCGATTTCATCCTCATCAAGGCAAAGGATGCTTCCGTGCTCTACACCGCATGTAAAGCGGTGCAAAAAACGGGAGCGCGGGTGGAAATCGACATCGATCCCGATCGGATCTAAGCGAGGTGAATCTCGATCACGTCTTTATCCGCAAGCACATGATCGGTTGGCACCTGCTGTCCCGGAAACCGTCCCGAGCCCCATACGCGTACGTATTTGAGCTTTTCCGCAAACTCGCGGTGTACCGCGGTGACAGCGTCGAGCACGGTGCTACCGGCAGGTAATGTGTAAGGCTCCGTTAAGTCGGGTAGCTTGCCGGGAAGCTTGGTGTAGATGCGGATAATGTTCAACGCGCGGAACACTTCCGCCCGCAGCTGTTCCAGCCCGGCTCCCGTCGTTGCCGATACCGAGATCGTCGGAAACAGCGTGGCCAATTCCGCGATTGGAGGTGTGGGGACGAGATCAGTTTTGGTGACGACAATCCGACACGGCACCTCCCGTATCCGCTCATCCGGCTCTCCGCTCGCCTCTGCAACGAGTCGCAGGTGTCGTTCCTCGAGGACGAGCACGATCTCTTCCGCAGCATCGTCCGGGGCCGTTGCATCGATCACGAGGAGCGCGAGGTCGGCCTGGCGCACGAGGCTGTACACCCATGGTTCGGTGTACTCGGTGGTGACCGGCGGCAGGTCGATGAGCTGGATCGCCACGTCCTCGAACTCCATCATCCCAGGGACAGGAATGAGGGTGGAAAACGGATAATCAGCGATCTCGGGGCGGGCGTTGGTGACGGCAGCGAGCAGGCTTGACTTGCCGGAGTTCGGCGGACCGACGAGCACAACCTGCCCCGCGCCCTCGCGATCGATGTGGTCGGGACCGGTGCGTCGTCCCTTCTTCTGCGACGATTGCTCCGCCTCGCGCAGCTTGGCGATCCGGCGCTTGATGTCTGCCTGCATCTTGTCCGTCCCCTTGTGTTTGGGGATGGTGGCGAGCATCTCCTCCAACGCAGCGAGCTTCTCCCGCGGGGTCTGAGCGGCACGAAATCGCTCCCGCGCCTTCAAGAACTCGGGTGTCAGGTTCGCCGGCATCGCATCCCTCCTCGATACAGTAGGGTAAACGGAAGCGAAAATCCGCGCAAACCTGAGCA
>CAZILO010000061.1:0-6851 GCA_964540085.1 uncultured Thermotogae bacterium | reverse complement strand
AAATCGCGTTATCAAGTTGATACAGCGTTTGTTGCGGGCGTATCTAGATTGGAAAAGGAAAGCGATGGATGAATGATATGAATAACGGAATAACTCTGGTTCTTGGCGGCGTGGGGGTGCGCGGAATTGCCAATATCGGCGTCTTGCAGGTACTCCGTGACCATCAAGTCCCGATTAAGAAGATCGTCACTACGGGGATTAATTCGGTTATCGCTGCTCATTACGGATTGGGGCGCGATCTCGAGGAGTTAAGTGAACGGTTTGCTCGGTTCTTCATTGACAACGATCGCTACCTGTGGGGGATGGAACGTCTCAGCGGTATTCCTCACAATGCGGTACGCCGGACGGTGAGTAGCATCGACTACTTCTTGCGACAGCGATTGTTTTGTGAGGTTAACCTTAAGCAGGTCAGCATCCTGTCGCGGGAGTTCGTGGATGAACGGCTGCAATCGTTGTTCGGTGAAGCATCGACGGACGATCTGCGTATTCCGCTTGCTGTATGCGCGATCGAGCTCGGAGGGCAAAGCATGGTATTATTGGAGGCGGGGCAGCTTATCGATCTTGTACGGGTTGGGGTCTCGTTCCCAGGGGTATTTCCGCCGGCGCAGGTTGACGGGAAAGAATACATCAGCAGTATCTTATTTTGTGAACTTCCACTCGATCTGATGACCGCTGCTGATCGGCCAATCGTCGCGATCGATCTTCCCAGCCCAATCGATCCGCATCCTCCGCGTACACTGCTGGAGATTATCGCCCGCACCGACGAGGTACGAAGTCACGCGATCAAACAGCGGCTCCTTTCCCGGGCAGATACTGTGGTCAGGTTGGATGCGCTGAAAAAGTTCTCGTGGGGCGGATATCGGCACGTTAACCAGCTTGTTACGCAAGCGCGAACCGCGATGGAAGAAAAAGTCAATTTAGTACAAACCGCTGGTTCGATTAATTATCCTGTGGATTGATAGTGATGTCCTCCGGTGCGGATTTATGGCGGAGATGTTTTCCACGGTGGAACACCTCAATCAGCAGTAATAGCCCCACCGTGATTGCTCCAATTGCGATCCACGGCACTTTGACTGCGAAGTGATTCCCCACTCCCAATCCAGCGAGGACAATCCCGAAGATCAGTCCGAGGACATCAGTTCCCCAACCGCGTGCTTGCTTGTAAATTACGCCCCCAATGAGAAACGCGGCTGCGATGAGAAATCCAATCCAATTGATCGTTGGGCGATTGAGAAGGAGAAATGCGCCAAACAGTAACAGTAAGATCCCCCACACAAACCGATCGACTTGTCCCCACGACCTCGGTTTAACCATCGCTAAAATCACCCATGGTTAGCATACTGGAACCCCAGCGCGCAATCAATGTACCGCGCGAAAGATGCACCAGTAGCCACTGAAAAGAAGAGCCCGGGCAGGCCGGGCTCACGGGCATTAACGCCGATAGGCAGTTAAAGATCTGTTACTTCTCTTTCTCCGAGTGGTTTTCCTCCGTATTGTCGCCCTTTTTATGCTCCTGCCCGTGTTGAGCAACCCCCTCATCTTTCTCCACATTCATAGCTGGAAGGATGGCAACTTTCGTCCTGTTTCCCTTATCGCTACCGGGAGATTGATGGCTCAACTTTGGCCCGATCTGCATTGTCTGTCGTTGGTCCTTTAAGCTGCTGGCAGCGGCAGTTGCCACGTTAACGGTGTCATGGTTATTACCGCCTACGGGCTCATTCTCGCTAGACACTCGCGGTGGCCCCATAATCGGCACGCGCTGTTCGTGATCGGAAACCGCCGGGTGTTGCTGACTATGGCTATTGTCTATTTCCGGGTGGGCAGTTGCATCGGCCCGCTGTTTTCCACCCATCATCGCCGCATCGAGGTGTTTCAACGCGTCATTCACCAACTCCACCGCTGAAGTCCGTGCCGTTGCCACATCTGCAATTTTGGTGACAAGAGTGGTTATCTCCGCTGGAGTGTAGCCAGCCGCTTGTCCGTGCATGAGAAGAGCGTACAGCGTCTTCCCAGATGCACCTTTATTGAGCAGTGCAGTCAAGCTGATGGCAAGCTGCAGAGCGTTGTCGACGCCAACCGGTGATTTATCCCATCGTGCTGTTAGCGCCAACGCTTCGCCGATGAGTTGCGGATCTAACTTGATCGATCCATGCTGCCGGAGATTTCCCCCCAATTTCCGCACCAGCCGTTCTCGTACTTGATCACAGAGAACTTGTGCTCCAGTCTGGAGTTTATCTGCTTGCGTGCACGCCTGAGTAACGGCAAAAATAAGCTGCCCCGGGGTCGTGATCGTAACCGGTGTTGCCAGCAACCCGACTCCCAGTGCAACAACAGCGCTCAACATGACGACAACACTCCATTCACATTTTGCCATAATCTCCTCCTGCACTGGACGCTACAACCCGGTTACTTATCTTCTCTATCCGTAACACTTACATTCTAGCACTTTACTACCATACTGTCAACCACGACAGCAGAGATAACACTGAACTGCACGCGGGATCTCAATTTTCAAGCTCTGTGCGAAGAACAATGCGGGCGGAGTAATCCATTTAGCGGCCAGCGTTCGGAGCTCCGTTTTCTCGTATTCCGACCTGTGTTATACTTGACTGGGGAGGGGGTGAAAAAGATGTGGCTTGATAATTGGATGCGGCACCGCGATCGAGTTCTCGTTATGGGAATCTTAAATGTCACCCCGGATTCATTCTTCGACGGTAGCCGTTACGTAAACACGGCAGCAGCGGTTGAACATGCAATGGCGATGATCGCTGATGGAGCGGATATCATCGATGTCGGTGGTGAGTCGAGCCGTCCCGGTGCTGCCCCGGTACCAGCGGAGGTGGAGCTTGCCCGTGTGGTACCGGTTATCGCTGCGATCAGAAAACAGTCGCACGTCCTGATTTCGATCGATACAACAAAGGCAAATGTCGCACGTGCGGCGCTCGATGCCGGCGCGAACATTGTAAACGACATCAGTGCGCTTCGGTTTGATCCCGAGATGCCATCCATTATTGCCGCGAATGATGCATATGTGGTGCTGATGCATATGCAAGGAACACCGCGAACAATGCAACAGGACCCGCATTACTCTGACCCGGTTGCCGAAATTAAAGCGTTTCTCGCGGCACGGATGGACGCCGCAATCCGCGCCGGGATTCCGG
Organism: uncultured Thermotogae bacterium; assembly: GCA_964540085.1. Classification (GTDB taxonomy): domain Bacteria; phylum Bipolaricaulota; class Bipolaricaulia; order UBA7950; family UBA9294; genus S016-54. The sequence goes on along the minus strand of CAZILO010000061.1, from coordinate 3,690 downwards.
AGGACCACATCTTCCTCGATCCTGGAATCGGGTTCGGCAAACGCCTTGAGCACAATCTCGCTGTGGTGCGTGCGATTCCCGCATTTGCGGAATTGGGGCCGCCGGTGTTGATCGGGCTGTCGCGCAAATCATTCCTCGGTGATATCTTAGAGGTTGAAGTTACGGATCGACTTGTGGGTACAATCGCTGCCAATGCGATTGCGATCAGAAATGGAGCGGATATCATCCGCGTACACGACGTAAAGGAGGGGAAGCAGACGGCCGTGGTTGCGCACCGTCTGCGGAGCGATGCACCTTGAACTAGCCGACTTTCTTGCTCATCCGGGCAAACACATTCCGTTTGCCATCGACCTGGACGCCAGCCGTGCATCGGCGCAGCTTGCTGAGGGGCGGTTTGTCACCGACATCCACGTTGCTGGTGAAGCGTTCGTCCAGCTTGCCACTATGTATCTGCGAGTCAAAATCACCGCGGTGATTGAACAGCCGTGTTCGCGTTGCCTGGCACCGGTACGGAGCACTGTCGATCTTGCGGAGTCGTTTACGATCCCGGTCGCCGCCACCGACACGAGTACGGATCTGCTGCCGCAGGTGATTGCGTTCATTCGTAACTCGCTCGATCCGCACCCTCTGTGTCGACCGGACTGTAAGGGATTGTGCCCGGTGTGCGGGATCAACCTTAACGAGCATCCTGACCACGTGTGCCCGGAATTGGTTAAGAACGATCGCCCGCGGCTGGGAGATTTCCTAAAATGAGCGCTGGACCGATCGCCCTTGGGCTCGATCCCGGGCTCGCCACCACTGGTTATGGAGTGGTACAGCTGCGGCGCACGGGCTGGGAAGCGATCGCCGGTGGGGTAATCGAGACGGAGAAAGGGCTCCCGCGGACAGCGCGCCTGGCCGACATCTATCGTGAGGTACGCGCGCTGATCGCGACCTATCAGCCGATTGGGGTGGCGGTCGAAGAGATTTACCTCGCTCGCAATGCCCGCACCGCAATGGGTACAGCGGAGACACGCGGTGTTATTCTCCTTGCCGCGCACGGCACCCCGGTTCGTGGCTATACACCGCTTCAGGTGAAAAAACGGATCACTGGGTACGGACGCGCAAACAAGGGGCAGGTGCAGGCGACAGTGCAGCAACTTCTCAGCCTGCCACAACTTCCGAAGCCTGATGATATGGCAGATGGACTTGCCCTCGCTCTGTGCTATCTCCTCGATCTATCTGGGGTGAAACAGGAGGAACGTGTCTACCTATAAACAGATTCTCAACTTGCCACAGAATCCTGATGCAAGTCGTATTCTCCTGTTCGATGGACATTCGATCGCCTATCGCGCGTTTTACGGAATTCCCGACCTTAGCACTCGCGACGGCCGCCCCGTAAATGCAATCTACGGATTTCTGCGGAGTTTGCTCAAGACGATGCGTGAATTCCCGTCAGCTTATGCCGCAGTGGCATTTGATGCCGGCGGCGAGACGTATCGCCATCGATTGCTGCCCCAATACAAGGCAAACCGGGCGGAGATTCCCGCTGAACTCGCGGTGCAACTCACCCCATTGCAAGAACTGCTGAACGCGCTTGGAATCAGGATCATCGCCCGTGAGGGGGTGGAGGCGGACGACCTCCTCGGCGCGATCGCGCACCGTGCGGCGGATAAGGCGATCACCGCACTCATAACCACGTCGGACAAAGACCTTGCTCAACTTGTGAACGATAAAATTCTCCTCATTCGTCCCGCTGGCCGCCGCCCGACCGGGGAGATCGAGCTATTCACGCGCGATAAGGTAGTCGAAAAGTACGGCGTTCCGCCTGAGCGCATTGTCGATTACCTTGCGCTAATCGGGGATAGCTCCGACAACGTGCCCGGGGTTCCTGGAGTGGGGGAGAAAACGGCGGCCAAGTTACTCCAGGAATTTGGTGATCTCGATTCCGTACTTGATAATGCGGATAAGGTACGAAATACACGCGTCCGTGACGGATTGATTGCTCACGCTACTGATGCGCGCCGTGCCCGCGAGCTGATCGCCCTCAAGCTAGACACTGATGTCGGCAACGTACCGGAAGACTATGCCCTGCAGGGGATTGACGTCCCCCGCGTGCGGAAGATCCTCACCGATCTTGAGTTCCATTCGCTACTTAACGAACTCAACCTAACGACTGCACCACCGCCGGCCACATCGCATCCCACCGCAGCGGAGTACACTGCGGTGCTCGATGACGATGAGTTAATGCGGGTGATTGACGAGCTTTCCCACACGACAGCGTTTTCCCTCGATTTGGAGACAACAAGCCGCGACCCGATGCGGGCCCGGATAGTGGGAATTGCGCTCTCCCCCCGTCCGTACCGCGGCTATTACATTCCGGTCGGGCACGATTACCTCGGTGCCCCGAACCAGCTCGCGGTAGAACATGTCCTCGCCCAACTTAGACCGCTTATCGAGGGCAAAACGCCGGAGGTTATTGGACAGAACATCAAGTACGACTTGATCATCCTGCGGCGGTATGGGATTGAGCCGTGTGGGATCAGCTTTGATGCGATGATTGCTTCTCACCTTTCCCGTCCCGAGGAGCGCCACCACAACCTGGAGGAAATTGCTCGCTATTACCTAAATTACGAGATGTTGTCGTACAGGGAACTCGCCGGCAAAGAAGGGAAAATTGCTCAGGTCGCGATCGACCGAGCGGCGTTCTACGCGGCTGAAGACGCGGAAATCGTGTATCGGGTAAAACGTCCATTAGAGGAGGCGTTGGAAAAGGCAGGGGCAACGCGACTGTTCCACGACGTGGAGGTGCCGCTTATCTCCGTTCTCGCTCGGATGGAACGTAACGGAATCCTTGTCGACAGAGACGTCCTTGCTGCCCAGGGAAAGGAGATCCGCGGTAAACTGGCGATCATTGAGCACGACCTGTACGAAATGGCGGGCGAGGAATTTAATCCCAATTCGCCCAAGCAGGTGGCCGAGGTCCTGTTCGACCACCTCGGCCTCCCGGTGATCGAAAAGACGAAGACCGGCCCGTCAACGAGCGCCCGTGTTCTCGCCGAGCTTGCCGTGCACCACCCGTTACCGGGCAAATTGATTGAGTACCGCGAGCTGCAAAAGCTATTATCAACGTACATCGATCGCCTTCCTGCGGCGATTAATCCTGAGACTGGCCGGATCCACACCTCGTTCCATCAGACGTCGACCGCCACCGGGCGCCTGTCATCGTCCGACCCTAACCTGCAGAATATCCCCACTCGCACCGAGATCGGCGAACGGATTCGGCGCGCATTTGTCGCCCCGCCGGGATCAGTTCTGATCGGCGCTGATTATTCTCAGATTGAGCTGCGACTGTTGGCACACATGTCCGGCGACCCAGCGTTAATCGCTGCGTTCCGTAACGAAAAGGACTTGCATCGCATGACCGCGGGTCGGATATTCGCAATTCCTGAGGAAGCGGTGACCGATAAACTACGCGATGCGGCCAAGCGCATCAACTTCGGGATCATTTACGGAATCAGCCCGTTTGGGCTGGCACGCGAACTCGGGATACCTCGCAACGAGGCGAAGGACTATATCGACCGGTTTTTTGCCGCCTACCCGCGGGCCAAGGAGTTCATCGACGAACTGATCGCCCGGGCGACAGAACGCGGTTACGCCGAGACGATTCTCGGCCGTCGCCGCCCGCTTCCGCACTTAAAATCGAACAAC
>CAZILO010000060.1:0-6863 GCA_964540085.1 uncultured Thermotogae bacterium | reverse complement strand
TATCCCTCTTATCTCCGGATAAGGATGTCCCTCCGGGGACGCGGATCGGCTAACCCTATTGAAAAGGGGAATCGGTATCGCTAAAATCAACTTTGATTGAGGTGCTTTGGTATGTATGCGGTAATTGAAACAGGTGGAAAGCAGTATCGCGTTGAGCAGGGAACGCTCCTCGAACACGAGCGAATCGACGGAATCAACTCCGGCGACGCGGTCACGTTCGATCGCGTCCTGATGGTTGTGACTGATGATGAAGTTAAGGTGGGAACCCCTTACTTGAACGGTGCCGTGGTCAAGGGCAAGATGAAGGAAGAAGGGCGTGGCGATAAAGTAACGGTGTTTCGCTACAAGTCCAAGAAGGGTTACCGCCGCAAGAATGGGCACCGCCAGCCGTACATGCACACGTTGATCACAGCGATTGAGGGGTAGGAGGCATCGTGGGAGAGGTCTTTATCCAGCGTGATGAGGCGGGAAGAGTCGCAGCGCTGATCGGGGAAGGGCTCGGTGATTCCGGTCCCGCTGCTCGCGGGAGTCTGTACTTCTTCCGCGCGGCGGAAAGCTCGCTCGCTGAGTATCTGCGCCTATCTCCCACCCTGGCGACTACCAACGGTTTACAACTCATCGTTGATCGCAGCGACGAGCTCCTGAACCGAGAAATCGACGCCGTGATGGAGACGGTTGTACGCGGGCTCAAGTTGCTCGCCCATGACTTTCCCGATGAGCTTGTGGTGCACGAAGCCCCACTGGGGATAAAGGTTTAACGGAGGATAACTGATGGCACATAAGACGAGCACCGGCTCGACTTCTAATATTCACGATAGTGCGGGTAAGCGCCTGGGCGTGAAGCGGTTCGGAGGCGAGTGGGTGAACGCGGGGACGATCATCGTCCGCCAGCGTGGAACCAAGTACGGTCTGGGGAAAAATGTCGGCCTGGGACGGGATTTTACAATCTACGCCACCGCTCCGGGTTATGTCCGGTTTGAAGGCCACAAAAAGACCTATGTAAGCGTCCTGCCGACGCGGGAGGCGTAGCGCCTCCCGATGGCCACCCCTCTAGCGTTCGATGTTTCTCGATGAGGCAAGGATCCGCGTCCAGGGCGGACGCGGGGGGGACGGCGTGATTAGCTTCCTGTCCAACCGCCATAACCCACGCGGCGGACCGGACGGTGGCGATGGTGGCCCGGGCGGAGACGTCATTCTGCGGGCATCTGCACGCATGTCCACACTGTATTCCTTCCGCAACGAACCGACGTTTCGCGGTGGCGACGGCGGTCCAGGCGGGAGGAACCTGCGCCATGGCGCCCGCGGTAAGGACATCGTAGTTGACGTTCCGGTGGGAACCGTGGTACGAGATCTCACAACCGGAGAAATAATTGCCGACCTCGCTGCGCCCGGGGAAGAGGTTGTCCTCGCTCGCGGTGGTGAGGGTGGGCGCGGGAACCGGAGTTTCACTACGTCGGTGCGCCAAGCCCCCCGGATCTGCGAACGCGGGCTGAAAGGTGAGCGCCGCACTCTCCTTCTCGAGCTGAAGTTGATTGCAGACGTGGGGATCATCGGCTACCCCAACGTGGGGAAGTCAAGCCTGATTTCACGCATCTCCGGAAAGCGGGCGAAGGTGGCCGATTATCCGTTCACCACCGTCGTCCCTAATTTAGGGGTAGTGGATGTGGACGGCGTGCACCAGTTCGTGGCGGTTGATATTCCGGGTCTGATCGACGGTGCCCACGCGGGAAGAGGGTTGGGGGATAAATTCCTGCGCCACGTGGAACGAACGCGGTTATTGATCCACATGGTGGACCTCGCCGGCGTAGAGGGGCGTGATCCATTGGACGATTACGCACGGATCAATTCCGAGCTGCAAGCGTTCAGCGAGCGGCTTGCAACCCGGCCGCAAATCGTCGTTGGAAACAAGATCGACCTCATGAGTGACGATGATGTGGCCGCTATGGTCGCGCGGTTTGCGAACATCGGGGTCGAAATTCACCCGATCTCGGTGGCGACCGGGGCCGGAGTGCGGAGCGTGGTGATGCGGACATTCACCCGGCTGGACGCCCTGCGCGAAAAATCCAGCGCTCCGCCCGCACCGGTTATGCGGCGGCGCGTGTATCGGTACCACGGGGAAACTGGGTTTTGGGTGGACCGAACCGACGATGCGTTTACAGTACACGGCGCGCCGGTGGAAAAACTGGTACAGAAATTGGTGTTGAATAGCCGCGATGCGTGGGAGTATCTAAGCGAGCGGTTGGAAAAGATGGGAGTGATGCATGAGTTGCACCGCCACGGGTGTTCTGATGGCGACCTCGTGCGAATAGGGGATGTTGAATTTGAGCTTAAACGGTAGGGTAGGGCTGTTCGGCGGGACGTTTAACCCGCTCCACAATGCGCACTTGCTTGTAGCGGAGAAGGCGTTGACACAATTCGGGCTGAAAGAGGTGATCTTCATCCCGTGTGGGATCCCGCCGCACAAGGAGGTGGCCGATGGAGTGACCAAAGAACACCGCTACGAAATGGTGCGGCGAGCGATCGCCGGACATCCCCAGTTTTCCGTGTCGCGCATCGAGATCGACCGCGATGGGCCGTCGTACACGATTGACACCATCCGGGCGTTGACGGGAAAGTATCCGGAGGGAATGTGTTTTATCGTGGGGGCGGACTTGTTAGCTCAGATCGACACGTGGAAGGAACCGGAAGCGCTTCTCGCCAGCGTCCCGTTTATCGTTGCCCCGCGTGACGGAATCCCGCGTGACATCTTTGCAGCACCGCCGTTCGATCGGGCGGAGATTCACTTTCTCACCATGGATGAGGTCGATCTATCCTCTACCTGGGTGCGGGAAGCGGTGCGCAACGGACAGGACTATGTAGATTACGTCCCGCCGGTGGTAGCGGATTATATTCGGGAACACGGACTGTATCGAAAACTGACGCCGGCAATCACTTAACCAACCGGAGATAGGAGGTAAGGATAAAGGAGACATTACGAGTTAACGAGCGGATCAGAGAACCAGAGATCCGCGTGATCGACGAGAACGGAAACAACCTCGGGGTAATGCCGACCGCGCAAGCCCTTTCCCTTGCCAAGGAGAGAGGACTTGACCTGGTGGAGGTTGCAGCACAGGCCAAACCGGTGGTGTGCAAGATCGTTGATTATGGGAAGTACTACTATCAACAGGCGAAGCGGGAACGTAAGCAAAAACACCGCTCTCGGTTGAAGGAAATGAAGTTTACGATCAAGATAGGGGAACACGACTTTCAGACGAAGATGAAACGGGTGCGCGAGTTCCTCACCAAAGGGGATATGGTGCGGGTGAGCATCTTCTTCCGTGGGCGGGAGATCGTGCACATGTCGCGGGGACAGGATCTGCTTAAGCGGGTGGCGGCCGAGGTAAGCGATATCGCCCGGGTGGAGCAACCGCCGAAGCCGAAGGGGAAGATTCTGCAGATGCTCCTTGTCCCCACGCAACATCAAGGATAACTGAGGAGGCAAAAATGCCAAAGCAAAAGACGCACCGCGCCGCCAAAAAGCGGTTCAAGATACTTAAGAGCGGGAAAGTCTTCCATCAGATGTCGAACTACTTTCACAAGAATGTGAAAAAGCGGCCAAAGTCAAAGCGGCAGGCCCGTCACGCCAAGGAGCTCACCGGCGGGCCGGCGAAGCGGATCAAGCAAATGATCCAGAATTAGGAGGAACAAGATGCCACGTGCACGGGGAGGAAACAAGCGATTACAGAGCCGCAGGAAGATAATGCGGATCGCCAAGGGGTTCAAAGGCAAGCGGGGAACATCGCATCGCATCGCCAAACAGGCGGTGATGAAGGCGTTGCGCAACAGCTACATCGACCGCCGTCGCAAGAAGCGCGATTTTCGTCGCCTATGGATCACACGCATCGGCGCGGCAGCGCGGCAGCACGACATGTCTTACTCCGAATTCATCGGCGGATTGGAGCGCCGCAACATCGGACTGAACCGAAAAATGCTCGCCGACATCGCGGTGCGCGACGAAAAGACGTTCGCTACGCTGGCTAAGATGGCCAAGGAAGAAGCGGTCAAGGGGTAATGGACTTTCAGTCGATCGTCCTGACGCTGCACGATTTCTGGCGTGCGCGCGGTTGTTTGCTCCTCAACCCGTATGACGTTGAAACCGGAGCGGGCACGTTCAACCCGGCCACGTTCTTCGGTACGCTCGGCCCGGAGCCGTGGCGGGTGGGGTACGTGGAGCCAAGCCGGCGCCCGACCGATGGCCGCTACGGGGAAAACCCGATCCGCCTGCGGCTTCACCACCAATATCAGGTGATCCTGAAACCGGCCCCGGTCGACGTGCAGGAAATGTACCTCGCCAGCTTGGAGCAGCTTGGGCTGCGGCTTGCTGACCATGACGTCAAGTTTGCCGAGGACGATTGGGAATCTCCGACCCTGGCCGCGTGGGGAGTAGGTTGGCAGGTGTGGCTTGACGAGATGGAAATCACCCAGTTCACCTACTTCCAGCAGATGGGGGGAATCACGCTCGATCCGATCTCGGTCGAGCTCACCTACGGCCTGGAACGGATCGCGTTGCTGCTACAGGGCAAAGAAAGCGCGTTTGACCTCGATTGGAACGAGAATGTGACTTACGGCACCCTGTGGCGGGATAAAGAGCGCGAGTTCTCAGCATATAATTTCGAGACGGCCAATACAGATAGAATTCAGCACATGTTCCAACTGTGTTCGGACGAATGCCGCGACAATCTCGCCGCTGGACTTGTATTCCCGGCGTACGACTACGCGCTCAAGTGTTCACATTTGTTCAACATTCTCGATGCGCGTGGGGCAATCAGCGTCACTGAACGTGAGAGCTACATCGGCCGTATCCGTGCACTCGCGGTGGGGTGTGCCGAGGCGTACGTGGCAAAAAGAGGGGGAACCCATGCCTGATCTGTTGTTCGAGCTTGGGACCGAAGAGATGCCCGCCCTCGAAGCGCCGCGGCTGGGGACGGCACTGCGCGCTGGGGTGGAAGAAGCGCTCGATTCACTGCGGGTCATGCACGGTACGGTCGACCTTTACTACACGCCGCGCCGCATTGCGCTTGTGATTCACGACCTCGCATCCCGGCAGGAAGACCGCACCGAAGAGGTAAAGGGACCACCGGCGGCGGTGGCGTTCGATTCCAGCGGCAACCCCACTCCAGCGGCGATCGGGTTCGCCCGCAGTCAAGGTGTTGCAGTGACGGAGCTCGAAACGCGGGAAATCGGGGGCAAGTCGTACTTGTACGCTCGTCGCAATCTCCCGGGTCGGGATGTACGCGCCATCCTCGCCGAACTTTTGCCTGCCCAGATACGCGGGTTGCGCCCCGTTAAAAGCATGCGCTGGGATGACTCCGGGGTCACGTTCATCCGTCCGATCCGGTGGCTCGTATGTCTGTACGGTGATGAGGTTGTTCCTGTTCAGCTCGGCCATCTGACCGCCGGGAATATAACGCGCGGCCACCGCTTCATCGCGCCGCCGCAGGTCACGATTCAGCGGGCAGAGGACTATGAAGAGACGCTTGCAAACGCGCTCGTCGTCGTGGATCAGGACAAGCGCGAATCTGGAGTGTTAACGGCGCTGAAGCGAACAGCCGCCGAACGCGGCGGGAACTACCTCCTCGACCCGGTGCTTCTCATCCGCATTGTAAACGGAGCCGAACACCCAGTCCCGGTTATCGGGCACGTCCCTGACGAGTTTCTCGACCTCCCGGCTGAGGTTGTGCAAGCGACCCTGCACGAAGAGGGGAAATTCGTCCCGTTTGTCCTGTCCGACGGAACCAGTCCGTACTTCATGGGGTTCCGGGACGGCCTTCCCGACGACCACGGGATCGTGCGCGCTGGGTTCGAGCGGGTGGTGCGGGCGCGACTGCGCGATTCCCGGTTTTTCTTCGACAAGGATCGCACGCGGCCGCTTGCCGACAGAGTGCGGGAATTGAGGAGTGTCATCTACGACGTGCGCCTGGGGTCACTGTGGGAAAAGGTGGAACGGATCAGGACAATTGCTGGCAGGATCAGCACCGCGGTGGGGGCCCCGGCAGCGGAGATTGATCGGGCGGCGTTCCTGTGCAAGGCCGACCTCGTGACCGAACTCGTGCGGGCGTTCCCCGAGCTGGAAGGAACTGCAGGTGCTATCTATGCCCGGCTCGATGGTGAACCGGACGCAGTGGCGACGGCAATCCGCGAGCATTACCTGCCACGGGCGTTCGACGATCCGCTGCCACAAACCGCGGCCGGAACGGGCGTCAGCTTGGCGGACAAATTGGACACAATCGTTGGAGCACTCCTCGTCGGTGAAGCTCCCACGGGGTCGCGTGATCCGTACGGCATCAAACGCCAGGCGAACGCACTCGTGCGCATCGCGGTAGAAAAAGAGGTTGACGTTGACTTTATCGCGCTCATTGACGCCGTCGCGGACAGCTATGCGGCGATCGACCGCAAGGCCGATTTCAGCGCGGTGGCAGCGTTCCTCTCCGACCGCGCCGTCCAAGTGCTGCGACAGCGGTACGACATTGCTCCTGACGTGGTCCAGGCAGTGGCCGCGGCCGGCATTGGCAACTTCTACCGTGCCCACCTGCGCGCCCGTGCCCTCGCCGCTAGCAAACAGAGCCCGGAGTTCGTCGCGCTGCGCCTCGGGTTTTCCCGCGCCCGCAATATCACCAAAGCGGTCACGGAAACGGAGTTCGATCCCGCCTTGTTCACCGTGGATGCGGAACGAAGCCTGTGGCGGGAGTACCTGAAGGCGGAGGGAGAAGTGACGCGCGACGTGGAGGCACGCGACTATGCGCAAGCGCTCGACCGTCTCCGCGCGCTTAAGGGCCCGGTTGACCGCTATTTCGACGCAGTATTGGTGATGGATGAAGATAAAA
>CAZILO010000059.1:0-6916 GCA_964540085.1 uncultured Thermotogae bacterium | reverse complement strand
CCACAACCGGTCGAGGGCGGCGTGATATCGTTTATCGAGCAGCGCGGGATCGGTGAGCTCGAGTTCGTTGACCATGGTGACGTACGGGATTTGAACCCCATCCACGGATATTCGCCCGGACGGAGCGGGGGCGATCGTCTTCCAGTCATCCTCACGGTACGTTCCCTCCATGTCGGCCTGAGGGACGGAGTGGGTGAGGATGGAGTCGCGTTGGTCTTTGTCATAACGGGCATGGTTGCGCCGCTCCGATTCCGCGAACGACACGTTGACGTACAGGATTGCCGCGCGGGCGAGCACCTCTGGTGGGAAATGCGATAACGCCTCGCGGTACCCGTGTTCCCGGCCGCGGGAGAATTCCACGATGAGCGTCTCCCCGGACGTCATTTCTTCAATGGTTTTCTGCACGGCGATTGCCAGCTTCTCGATGAGAAACGCCCACATGAGCGAATCGGCGACGGCGTAGTTCCCGTCCGCGGGGCGGGAATGAAACCGCTTTCGTCCGAGTTTCTCCCAAATGTCGTCCTCGATGAACTTCTCCCACAGGATGGGGAAGTCGTCGAGCACACGCAGGACCCCGATGTGGTAACGGGTCGCGCGTTCGGAAAGCGGGACCGTATTCATAAAGTCGATGAATTCGCTCTTTCCACTTGCTGGCCGCCCGAGGAGGAGGATGAGCGGAAACACATGCTGCACCTGTGCTTGCTGAAACACGTAGCGCAAGCCGATAACGTTCTCCACTTTGCTCACGAACGCGGATGGGTCCTGGTCAGCATTTACCGTTATGAGCCGCGTCCGCCGGGCGAGATGCCACTCGTTCAGGTAGGCGAGCATTGGGGACAGGAGGTCACTACCGATGTAATACCCCGGCGTATTTCGTGCTTTTTGTCGGGTTATGGAAACCGGTATCGATGCGGTGAACCGGAGGTAGAGATCGGGGCGGGGCAACTGTCGCTCGAGTTTCGGATAAGCAGCGATAAACCCGGCATCGCCGAGGGCACGCGCGTAGGCAAGGTGCACTCCGAGGTGTGATTCCTCTAAACAGAGCTTGCCGGCCTCGATCGCGGTCTCGATTTGTTCCCGCCGACGGGGGAGCGCAGCGGTGATCGCGGCGGTAAGTTTGTCCCGCTCCGTGAGGATGTCGATTCGTTCTTGCTCTGCTACCTCCTTCACCAGTTCCGGCAGCACGACTACCCGCTCGGGATAGAACCGAGCAAGCAGCGCCAGCGTCTCGCTCTTTCCCAACGCCGGCAGTCCTTCCACGACGATGTAATGCATACATACCCCTTCCCGTGCTGATGTATTCTACCCGGCGGGGGCGCAGTTTTGCAGGCAGCGGTTCGACTTTGCTGATGTGACCGGTATAATGGTCCGATCTAAGCGAGGGGGTATGGATTGAAGAAGCTACTTATCGTTGAATCGCCGACCAAAGCGCGCACGATCGGGGCGTTTTTGGGGAAGGACTACATCGTCCTGTCCTCACAGGGGCACGTGCGTGACCTGCCGAAAAACGATCTCGGGGTGGATATCGAGCACGATTTTACCCCCAAGTTCGAGACCAAGCGCACCAAGCAGGTGAAGCTGCTGCGCGAGGTGGCGAAGGGTGCAAGCGCCGTGTACCTCGCCACCGACCACGACCGCGAGGGAGAAGCGATCGCCTATGATCTGTACACGATCTTGAAGCGCGTGGTCAAGGACGAAGCGGCGTTTTCCCGGCCGGTGTTTAACGAGATCACGAAGCAGGTGATCATCGCCGCGCTGAAGGAGCCGGCGCAGATTGATATCAACAAGGTAGAGGCGCAACGGACGCGGCGGATCCTCGACCGACTTGTCGGTTATCAGGTGAGCCCGCTCCTGTCGCGGGTGATCGCGGGAAGCAAGTATGAGGGTCTGTCCGCCGGCCGGGTGCAATCGGTAGCCCTCCGATTTTTATGCGACCGCGAGGCCGAGATTGCAAGCTTCGTTCCCAAGGAATATTGGGAGATCGAGGCCAAGCTGTCCGACGGCGGCGTTTTTGTCGCGTCTCTGACCAAGAAACACGGGAAGAAGTTCGTGGTCAGAAGTGCGGAAGCGGCCACCGCGGTGGAACGCGAACTCCGCGCCGCCCGGATAACGGTGGAGAGCGTCGCCGAGAAAGAACGGTTGCGCCAGCCGCCGCCGCCGTTCATCACTAGTTCGCTGCAACAGACCGCGTCATCGGCGCTTGGATTTTCCCCGAAGCGGACGATGCGCATTGCCCAAGAACTCTACGAGGGGGTGTCCCTCCCTGAGGGGACGACGGGATTAATCACGTACATGCGTACTGATTCGGTGCGGATGTCAGACGAGGCGGTGGCGGAAGCGCGCAAGCTGATCGCGGCGCAATTTGGTGAGAACTACCTATCGGATAAGCCGCGGCGCTATCGCAACAAGAAACGGTCTCAGGACGCCCACGAGGCGATCCGCCCCACTGATCCTGCGCGAGCACCGGACGCGGTTGCCTCTTACCTCACGCCGGACCAACGGAAACTGTATACCTTGATCTACAATCGGTTTATGGCCACCCAAATGGCGCCAGCCGTTTATCGCCAACGTAAGGTTGTGATCGCTGCTGACGGGTACACGTTGGAAGCGGCGGGAAGCACACTCGTGTTCGACGGATTCCTCAAGCTGTTCCCCGAGCCGAAAAAGAAGGACGAGCCCGAGATCCCGGAAGGATTACACGATGGCGAGCGCTTAAAACTCATTGCCGTTGAGAAGCGGCAGAAGTTCACCGAGCCGCCACGTCGTTATTCCGAAGCTGGGCTGGTCAATCTGCTTGAGAAGGAAGGCGTCGGTCGACCAAGCACTTACGCCACCATTATTTCGGTAATCCAGGACCGCGGGTACGCGGTGAAGGAGAAGGGAAGTCTGCGCCCGACCCTGCTTGGCCAGGTAGTTGTTGACTTCCTCAAACGCTACTTCACAGAGACGGTGCAGGCGGAATTCACTGCTCACATGGAGGAAGATCTCGACCGGATTGAAGAAGGGGCCATCACCCGGCTTGACGCGCTGCGGGAGTTTTATGCCCCGTTTTCGGCACGGTTGTCCGCGCTGGAATCCGTGCTCGGAAACGGTAAAGAAAGGCCGTTCCGCGTGTTAAGCGATGTCAATTGCGATAAGTGTGGGGCGCCGATGGAGCTGCGCTACTGGAAGGGGACGTACTTCCTTGGCTGTTCCAATTATCCGCAATGCAAGAACACGGCGAACCTGCCGCCGGACTTGCCGTACAAGTACGTCGACGGCAAGCTGATCGTGCGCGCGGCGCTGGAGGAATACGCGGCAAAGACCAAGCAGACGATCCCCTGCCCGGAGTGCGGCGCACCGATGGAGCTACGCACCGGCCGCTACGGCCGCTATTACAAGTGCACCAACCCCGAATGCGGGAAGACGGCCCCAGTGTCGACCGGTGTTCCCTGCCCGAAGTGCGGTGACGGCGTGCTTGTGGAAAAGTATTCCACCAAAACGCGGCGCACGTTCTACAGCTGCAGCAACTATCCGAAGTGCCGGTTCGCGGTGTCGGAACGTCCTGTTAAGCTGTGTCCGGCGTGTGGTGCGGGAGTGCTGGTGGAGAAGGGCGACAAGCTCAAGTGCACGAATAAGGACTGCGGCTACGAAGAGCCCATCGATACGGAGTCGAAGGCGGCTGCATCCGCAGCCGGCTGATTACGCCTCTTCCGACAGGAGCTTGAACCACTCCAGTCGTTTGCGGAGGTCGGAGTCCTGCAGCTTGGCGAGGGCCTCTTTCTGAATCTGACGGACGCGCTCGCGGCTAATCCCAAACTCAAGCCCCACCTCATCCAGCGTACGTGGCTGGTAATCATTCAGCCCGTAGCGCAGCTCGAGGATTCGGCGCTCTCGCTCGGTAAGCCGTTCGTCGAGTGCTTTTTCCAGCTCTTGCACCAATAGGTGCTCAAACGTCTCCCGCTCCGGCGATTCGGCAGTACGATCAGCGATAAAGTCGCCGAGGACCGAGCCGTCGTCGTCGTAGCCAATCGGCATATCAAGCGAGGTCATGCTCTGGGCCGTTTTCTTTGCCTTGATGATGTTCTCCACGCTCGTATCGAGTTCATCAGCGAGCTCTTCCGGGGTGGGCGTCTCGCCACGCTCCTTGAGGTGGCTGCGTTCAACCTGGTAGATCTTGCGGATCAGCTCGTTGATGTGGGTGGGAACGCGGATCGTGCGCGACCGGTTAGTGATTGCCCGCAGGATCGCCTGGCGAATCCACCACGTGGCGTAAGTGGAGAACTTGTAGCCTTTTTTGTAATCGAACTTCTCAATTGCCTTCATCAGTCCGAGGTTTCCCTCCTGAATCAGGTCGAGAAACGGCAATCCGCAACCGCGATACTTTTTGGCAATCGATACCACCAGGCGCAGGTTCGCTTCAGCGAGCTCTTCCTTGGCACGCTTGTCCCCGGCCTCGATCCGCTTCGCCAGTCGCACCTCGTCCTCACGCGTGAGCAGTGGCACCCGGCTGATCTCGCCGAAATAAGTACGGATCGGGTTGTCCGACCGCGATCTCCGCTCAGTATTTTCCTTGTCGCGCTCGGGAACAGTGCTCAGATTCCCTTTCAGATTGATCGTCGCTTTATTTTCCTTCATCTTCTCTTCCTCCTGGATCTCACCGGGAACTAATCCAAACAGAATCGGGCAGCCCGAGGGGCCCCCGATTCATCAGCGTAGCTTTAGCCGTTTAACTATCGATGTCCTTCGTTCCCTCAGTGTCCGACCCGAGTATAGCACACTTTTGTCAAAAAGTGAAGTAAACGGGGAATATAGATCAGGTCTGAAAAAGTGGGACAAATGTCTGCGTTGAAACATTGACCAATCCGCGGTCGGTAAGGCGCAACTCGGGCAGGACGGGGAGAGCGAGAAGGGAGAACGTCATGAATGCGTTGTTGAGGATGCAACCGCATTTATCCTTGAGCTTAAGGTGGAGTTCCTCCGCGTGCGCGGCTACCTGTTCTACGGGAGCGGCAGACATCAGACCGGCAATTGGGAGAGGGATCTCGGCGAGCACGTTGTCACCGCGCACGAGGCACACACCGCCATGCATGGTCGCCACACGATTTCCCGCCAGTGCCATCGCGTCGGGATCGGTTCCCATGATGAGAAGGTTATGGGAATCGTGAGCCACAGTGCTTGCCAGTGCACAGCCTGGCCTTAATCCGAATCCCGCCACCAGTCCGCGCCCGATCCGACCGGTTCCGTGATGGCGCTCAACAACTGCGAGGAATGCAACATCACCGTCAGTGGGTAACGTGACGGCGTTGTCCATTATCGTGAGATCAATCGACTGCGCGGTTGTAATAACTTGGTTTTCCACCACCGCGATCACGCGGGCGGTGATGGTACCGGAGCTTATCGGTGCGGGAACGATGAAATCGGTGGCGGCAAGAGGGCGGGCGAGGTGGACGCTATCATGCGCTTCGGCTGGATAGGAGGGTACTGGCAGATCGATGGTTAGCGTTCCATTTTCGGCTACCACTTCGCCGGCTGCCACGACGAGCTCGATTGGTAAGTTTTCCAGGTCGGAGGTGAGGATGATGTCCGCGTAGCGTCCCGGCGCGATGCACCCAACGTCGTGCGAAACCTTAAAGTGCTCGGCTGGATTCAGAGTGGCCATTTGAATTGCGGTGATCGGCGGGATTCCGTTTTTTATCGCGAGTCGGACAACGTCATCCATGTGGCCGTCGGATAAGAGCGTACCGGGGTGGCGATCGTCGGTGCACAGTGCCACGTGGTGGGGGTCGAGTCCGTGGGAAGTAATCGCGGGGATCTGTGCGACAAGGTCGTGCCACGCCGATCCTTGGCGCAGAAGGGCGTACATTCCCTGCCGCACCCGGGCGATTGCGTCATCCGCGGTTCGACCCTCGTGATCATCGCTCGGCCCCGCGGTGGCGTATGCGTGAAACATTGCGCCAAGATCAGGTGACGCATAATGTCCGCCTACAATCTTTCCTGCCTGTAGGGTAGCTGCGATCTCCGCGTGGAGCTTTGCGTCGCCGGCAGCCACGCCAGGATAGTTCATCACCTCGCCGAGGCCGATTACATTCGGCCACGTGAGCGCCTGTTTCACCTCGTCCGGGCCGATTTCCCCACCGGTTGTCTCAAATCCCGGTGCAGATGGAACGCAGGATGGAACTTGAACATAGAGCGCCATCGGCGTAGTGAGTGCTTCGTCGGCCATCAATTTCACGCCCGGAAGTCCGAGCACATTCGCAATCTCGTGTGGATCGACGAATGCACCGGTTGTCCCGTGAGGCAGGACGGCGCGAGCAAATTGGGATACGGTGAGCATCGAACTTTCTATATGCATGTGGGCGTCGAGCAGTCCGGGGACAAGGTATCTTCCGTGTGCCTCCACTACTTTGGTGTTATCCCCGATCATCGCTGCGGCATCGGGGCCGCAGTACGCAATCCGACCGGCTGAGACAGCGATATCAGTGTGGTCGATGATCTCTCCCGAGCACACGTTCACCCAGCTTCCGTCGCGGATCACAAGATCGGCCGGCCGTCTCCCCATTGCGACGTCCACCAGCACGCGAGTGAGTTCGGATAACGGTCTTCGATTAGTCAATTGTCCCTCCTCGACATTGTAGTCATTACCATTGTACCCGGCGACAACCTGAAAGCGAAAAAAGTACCGGTTAGTGTACTTGACGGAGCGTGTCGGTACGGAGTATACTAAGTCGCTAATCCACTAGATCGAGCGGGAAGAACAGGGGCTAGTAACAATGAGTGTTTTGTTGCTAGCAGATGACTGACAGGGTGCTAAATTGGAAAGGCGCTCTTTAGATTGTTGTCGAAGGAGGGAGATGTTTTATGAACAGCTTTTGGCATGATTGGTGGAAGGCTGCGTTAATTGCAGCTTTAGCAGTTGGCCTTCTCGGGGTGCTGG
>CAZILO010000058.1:0-6949 GCA_964540085.1 uncultured Thermotogae bacterium | reverse complement strand
TCCGGAGTGGTGTACTTAAATAATTCCACTTTGTTGAACTGGTGCACCCGAATCAGTCCACGTTCTTCCTCGCCATACGTGCCTGCTTCGCGCCGGAAACACGGAGTGTAAGCGACGTAATACTTGGGAAGCTCGTCTACGGACAGGATCTCATCGCGATGCATATTGGCGAGCAGGCTTTCCGCGGTCGGATTGAGGTACAGATCATCCTTTTCGCAGTGGTAAATTTCATTGGCGAACTTGGGAAGTTGAGACGATACGTAGAAACTGTCGGCATTAGCGAGGAACGGAGGCAGCACCGGCGTGTACCCGTTTTTGGCGTGAAATGCGAACATGAACTGGATAAGCGCCATTTCTAACAGTGCTCCCATGCCCACGTACATTGGGAACCGCGCACCCGCAATCATAGCGGCGCGCCGGAAGTCGAGAATTCCCTTCTCTTCCCCGATTTCCAGATGGTGTTTAACCGGGAAATCGGAGTGTGGTTGTTCGCCAAAGCTGCGGATTACAACCTTTTCCTCCTTCCGTCCAATTGGAACGGACGGATGCGGCAAGTTGGGAAGTCGAGCAAGCAGGTCATCGATCCGCGGTTCAATCTCCTTTAATTCCGTTTCGTACGCATCAATCTGCGCAGCGATGTCGGCGAGCTTTTTGAGGAGATCGGATGCGTCCTCACCCGACTTTTTCAGACGCCCTACCTCCTGCGATCCTCGATTTCGTTCCGCTTTCAGGTCTTCAACTTGTCGAATTAATTCCAGCCGACGTCGGTCAAGGGTAATGATCTCAGAAATATCAATCTCCGGATTGCGGGATTTGAGCCTTGTTGCGATTCCTTCCGGGTCCGCACG
The DNA here is from genome assembly GCA_964540085.1 of uncultured Thermotogae bacterium. Classification (GTDB taxonomy): domain Bacteria; phylum Bipolaricaulota; class Bipolaricaulia; order UBA7950; family UBA9294; genus S016-54. Next base: position 6,101 of record CAZILO010000058.1, on the reverse strand, counting down.
CAGTAATTTTATGTCGAGCATCTAGTTCGCCTCCATGTGCCGAAATTCTAGAGGAAATCGTGTCAATGGGCAATGTCGGTTTAACCGGGATTTAATCCCCGTTATAATCTTTGTTATCGTGCTGAAAAAGAAAAAGCGGCTATTCATAATCAGCCTGGATGGGGTGCCGTTCTCGTTTCTTACTGCCGGAATCGCCGCCGGGCGGTTCCCGCGGATTGCCGAACTGGGGACTCCCGTGCGGATGGATTCCGTTCTCCCTCCGATTTCATCGGTGGCGTGGACGAGCTTCTCCACTGGTGTTGATCCGGGCGAGCACGGAATATTTGGGTTTGTCGACCGCGATCCGGCAACGATGCGGATGCGTCTTGTCAATGCCCGTGATATCGCGGTTTCAACTCTGTGGGTACGGCTCAGTGCCGCTGGAAAGCGGGTCATAGCGATGAACGTCCCTATGACTTATCCCCCACCGATGATCGATGGGATTGTGATCTCCGGGTTCCTTGCGCCCGAGTTATCCCGCGCGGTAATGCCGGCCACAGTCCTTCCACGGTTGCAACGAGTTGGGTACCGCATTGATCCCGATCACACTCTGGGGTTGTCCAATCGCGGTCGCTATCTCGACCAGATCCGGGCGACGTTTGCTGCTCGGCGAAAGGCCGTGTTTGAGTTGATGGGGGAAAAATGGGACTTTTTTATGGTGCACGTAATGATGACTGACCGAATAAATCACTTTTTCTGGGCGGATGGGTGCGATCCTGCGGCTGAATTTCACTCCGACTTCTGGGAGTTTTACGCTGCGGTTGACCGCTTCGTGGGGGAGGTGACGGATCGCCTGCCCGCAGGGACGGACCTCCTTCTCCTGTCCGATCACGGATTTTGCCGGTTGCGCTACGAAGTTGACATAAACGCGTATCTCGCTGACGGTGGATTTCTCCGGTTCAGACGCACCGGGGACGGGCTTGCACGCATCGATCCCACTACGCGCGCTTATTCGCTCATCCCGGGGAGGATTTACATTAACCTGCGCGGGCGCGAAGGAATCGGATCGGTGCCCCCAGCGGATTACAACCGGGTGCGGTCCGATATTTCCGCTTACCTTGCCGAGCTCTCTCACGACGGAGCGCCAGTGATCGCCCGCGTTTTCCAACGCGAGGAAGTGTATCACGGTAGGATGGTTAATCTTGCCCCTGATCTCATTGCGTTACCGAATGATGGCTATGATCTGAAAGCCAAGTTTGCTCCCGGAGAGGTGTTTGCGGAGGAACAGGGCAGATCCGGTATGCACACCTTCCCGGATGCATTTGTCCTTCTTACCGGGCGGCGTCTGCGGTCGGGAGGATCGATTGTCGATGTTACCCCGACGATATTTGCACTGCTTGGCCTTCCGTCACCGCCGGAATTTACGGGCACACCGCTCACTCCGGAGGGGTCATGAGGCTCCTTATCTATTCCAAGGCACTGTATTCCACGTTCGTTTATTACAGCCCGGACCGGATTTTGTTTGACGCTGGTGAGGGCGTGAGTTCGATTCTGGCCAACAAGGCGTTCGCTATCCGCCGTGTGTTCCTGTCCCACGGTCATGCTGACCACATTGCTGGACTCGTTGGGCTCGTCAACATCAGAAACAACGCGATGGGCGATAAAGAAAAAGAGCTTATAATTTACTATCCAAAGGGCAACTATCTCATCTCGGAGATGATGAATTTTCTCGCGCGGACAAACAGGCGGTTGAGTTATAACCTCGAGTGGATCCCGCTTGTGCCCGGAGATCGTGTCGAACTTTTGCAGGGCCAGATGCCGCGCTATATCGAGACGTTTCCCACTGTGCACGTTCCCAACGAAATCTCGCTTGGATACAATATTGTCGAGGTCCGTCATCGTCTGCGCGCTGAGCTTGCCGGCGCCACGCAGGAGGAGATCGTGCGCCTGGTGCGGGAACGGGGGCGAGAAGCGGTAAGCGAGACTTACGAACAGCGTCTGTTTTCCTACGGCGGCGACTCCGTTCCAATCAAACCGGCATATGTCGAAGGGACCGAGGTGCTGTGCCACGACAGCACGTTCCTCGATGAACGCGACCGCAAGGAGTACAAGCACGCCACCCTCAAGGAAGCGATCGCGGTCGCCCGCGCCGCCGGCGTGCAGAAGGAACTAATCTGCCTTCACATCTCCAGCCGCTACAAAAACAAGGTGCACGAAATCGCAGCGGCGAGTGGGTACTACGCCGGTCTTGGATTTAAGGTTGTCCTCGTTCCCCCCGGGCGGATATTCACCGTGGATTAGTCTAGCCGTGGTGAATTAAGAAAATAACGGCGGGATGTGCGTCCCGCCGTGGGCCAATGAGGACTCGATAACGTGCCTTATTACTCGGGTGGGCCGTAGTACATTGGATTTACTAACTCCACATAAGTAGTGGAGGTGCTCGTCTTGTTGTGACTATCGGTGACAGTCAGCGTAACCGGGATCCGAATCAGTTCGGTTTGCGGTGAATTATTGCTGATCGTCGTTGCCGTCTTGACGCTGTAATCGTAGTAGGCGGGCTGTTGGTTAAACACGAATTCGTAGTGGTGGCTCACGTACGGCGCGGCCGTCACAGCAGTCTGCCCATCGCCAAAATCCCATTGGTATTTAACGATTTTTCCACTGGGAGCATAAGACGCCGATGCGTCAAAGTCAACGGTGCGCCCGTAATCGTCCACCCAATACCCCGACTCTTCACCCTGGCTCACCCACTGCTCGGACTCGAAGTCTAATGGATACGGCCCGTACGGGCCCTCAGGGTTGGCATTGGGAGCGATATTGCTGCTCAAGTAATTCGATCCGCCGCTTTGATGGACGGAAATGAGCTGCTGCCGCAGGTGGGTTTTGCCGTTTGCTTCTGTCTCTTGGAGCGTAACCAGGTACTGCCCGGCGTGGTCGAACACATGAGTGACGCTCGCCCCGGCTGCGGTCGTGCCGTCGCCGAAGTTCCAGTTGTACTTTTTCACCCCGTGGGTGGGTGGGGCCACAAAGCGAATGGGGATACCCGTTATTGCCGTCACCACTGATGAATTGAACGGCATGTTAAACGTTACCCCTTCAGACTGAGCAGCAATGTAGAGTGGGCGATCATTCCAATTTCCGGCGAGGAGGCGTGCGGTGGTGGGCGTCCATTTCAGGTCGATCGTTGCGTTCGTAGGGATGCTACCGGTGATCACAATTGTGTTCTTATTAAGCGTCAGTTTGGGCGTGCACCCAATCCCGATGGCGGACGCATGATCGAGCGGCGTGCCGAACTTAAGCGTCAGTGTCGTCGCCACCCCGCCAGTGGTGCGGGTGATCAGCGCTTCGGCGGTGGTGCCAGCGCTGATAATCTCGACTTCAGTGGGACTGGTCACCCACTGCTGCGGGTTGGTGAGTGTTAGTGTATGCGTGCCGCCATCACCGTCGATCACTGCGGTAAGCGGAGGGATGTTCCCCGGATGCCACCGAAGTTGGACGAACCCGTTTTCCAGCAGGGCGCCGGACAACACAATGTGAGTACCCTGCTGTTGTAACTCCATCACTCCATCGTTGGTAGAAAAGCGCTCCACCTGAACTTTGCCTGGAAAATCAAACACGATCTGGCTTATCAATTTATCAGTGGAGTTATGTAGCACTAAAACGGCATCCTGTTGGCTTTGCCATAGGATAGTATCAGGAGTGCGAATCACAAATTGTCCAGCAACTGCTGTGTATGTAAGTCCGGCTGTAAATAGACTTATTAGCACAACTAGTGGCAACAACTTTTTCATAACGGTCACCTCCTATCATGAATTGTACCTCGTGCTATGGAAAATTAGCCGCTGCGCAGAGAGTTAGAGGCATAATACCGTATAGATGAGGTAAATAATGCAGAGTGCGAGGGGACGATTTTGGTGCGTCCCCCCGCGGGGATCAAACGTTGTTCAGTGCTTTGTGCACGAGTTGCTCGATAAGACCAGGCGCTGGTTCGTACGGTAGCGTGATGTGTCCGACACCACGATGGGTAGAATTCCACTCCGCGGCGACACGGACGGCATTTTCATTGCGTGCCCACGCGCGGCGGGCAACTCCGCCGATTACGTCCCACGATAACGCACTTTTGATGATCTGATCGACGCGGTTGCTCCCATCGAGGACGAGGCCGAATCCGGCGTGGATTGCTTTTCCGATCCCCACCCCGCCGCCATTGCTCATGACGACGAACGTCATCCCACGGGCGGCGTTCCCGGCAAAGTTGTGGGCGGACATGTCGGCCATGATGTTCGACCCGTCTTTGATATTGGCCGTTTCGCGAAACGGCGAATCAGCCGAGCCGGTGTCATGGTGGTCGCGCCCGATCATCACCGGACCGATGACGCCGGCGCGTACGAGTTCGTTAAATCGGAGGGCGATCTTTACCCGTGTTGCCTCGTCGGCGTACAGGATCCGCGCCTGGGAGCCAACGACGAGGTTGTTGCGGTCGGCATTCTTGATCCATTCGTAATTGTCACGGTCTTGGGCCCGGCGGGTTGGATCGATACATTCCATTGCCGCCTGATCGGTTTTTAGCAGATCGTCGTGCTTCCCGGATAGGCACACCCAGCGAAACGGGCCGTAACCATAATCAAAGTTGATTGGTCCCATCAGATCTTCGACATAGGACGGGAAGATGAACCCGGCGCTCGCGTCGCGGCCGTTGCGTGCTACCTCCGTAACCCCGGCGTCGAACACCGCTTTTAAGAATGAGTTCCCGTAGTCCCAAAACCGGGTTCCGCGATCCACCATCACCTTGATCAGTTCGAACTGACGGCGCAAGGAACGGTCGACGCGATACTTGAACTCATCCCGGTCGGTCTTCAGGAGCTCGCGCCCCTCCGCGAACGTCACTCCTTGCGGGGTATAGCCGCCATCGTAAACGGCATGGCACGAGGTCTGGTCCGACGCGAGATCGATTGGAATTTCGTTGGTGACGAGGTACTCCCACAGATCGACGATGTTCCCGTGGTAGCCGATCGACACCGCCTCACCGTTCTGCTTCGCTGCTTGCATCCAGGAGACGACCTCGTCCAGATTGTCTGATGCCTTGGAGAGCCAGCCCTGATTTAATCGTTGCTCTATCCGCGATGCATCAACCTCGGCGATTACCCCGACTCCACCCGCGATCTCGATTGCCTTTGCTTGCGCGCCACTCATTCCCCCGAGCCCTGAGCTCACGAACGTGTGCCCGCGCAGGTTACCGTGTGCCGGAACCCCGAGGAACTTTCGTCCGGCGTTGAGCACAGTCAGATATGTGCCGTGTACGATTCCCTGGGGGCCAATGTACATCCAGCCGCCCGCGGTCATCTGGCCGTAGTTTGCCACACCAAGAGCGGCGGCATGCCTGAACTGCTCAGGATTATCGAACATTCCCACCATCAGGGTATTGGTGTTGATCACCCGCGGGGCCTCCGGCCGGGACGGGAACAGGCCCACAGGATGACCGGACTGGATCACCAGGGTTTGGTGATCGGTCATTACCTTGAGGTACTCCTTGACGAGACGGTACTGCATCCAGTTCTGGAACACCTGTCCGCTCTCTCCATAAGTGACAAGCTCGTACGGGTAAAGGGCGACCTCGAAGTCGAGGTTGTTGTCGATCATCACCTGGAGAGCCCGCCCTTCCAGGGTTTTGCCCTCGTATTCATCAACCGGGTGCGCGTAGATACGTCCTTGTGGCCGGTAGCGGTAGCCGTAGATCCGCCCGCGTGTCCGCAGTTCTTCGAGGAACTCCGGAGCGAGTTTTTCATGTAGCTCCGGTGGGATGTAGCGAAGCGCGTTCTTTAGTGCAAGGACCGTTTCTTGCTCCGTCAAGTCGAACCCGCGGTGGGGCGCCCGCCGTATTCCAGGCTCAAATCGCGGTTGTGGTGGAAGTTCATTCGGCAGTGTTATTACAAGCGGCTCATCGTTCATTCTCTCCCCCTTTCATAAGCAGCAAAAGTATAGGCTGCTTCACCTGGTTGCGGCAACCGCGTCCCGAGCTGCGCCGCACGATAGATCTGAAAATTAAGCACCAGCAGCCCCAAAATCGGACATACGTGACTGACATTCATCTTGTCAACAAGAGGGTACATTATGGCACAGAG
>CAZILO010000057.1:0-6962 GCA_964540085.1 uncultured Thermotogae bacterium | reverse complement strand
GCGTCCGACTCCAAATCGGAAGGCTGGGGGTTCGAGTCCTCCCGGGCCTGGTAGATCTAAGATTTAAGGAGAGAGTGGATGGTTGAGAAGCTGATAAATTACCTAAAAGGGGTCCGCAACGAGGTGCGGCGAGTGAGCTGGCCGACACGGCAGGAGGTCATCTCGCTCACTGTACTGGTCCTTATCCTGGTGACCGTGCTTACCATCTACATCTGGGGTGTGGATAAAGCCATCGAAATCATCCTCCGGGTGCTCGTCCACTAATTGCGATCATGCGCATGAAAAAGTGGTACGCTATCCAGACCTATGCTGGCTCGGAGTTAAAGGTCAAAGAAGACCTAAACGAGCGCGTGCATAAATTGGGTTGGGAAAAGGCGTTTGAGCGATTCAACGTCGACGGCAAAGAGACGTTCTTCCTTGTGCCAGTGGAAGAAGTGATCACCTCACGCAGCCGGCGGGGAACGGGGACTGAGTACCGAATCCCGTATGAGTACGACCTTGTGGTGAAGCCGAATGAGCGGGTGGCGCGCGGTGACGTGATCGCACGCAAGCCGCCCCGCCATATGGAAAAGGACGCTACGGTGGTGAGCTTGGAGCCGTTGCAACGGGTGATTGTGGAAATGACAAACCGCAACGAGGAAGTGTATCTCATCCCGGCGGATAAGAAGATCCGTCGTGACATCCGGGTGGGGGAGAAAATCCGCAATGGCGTCCCTCTCACCATTGACTCCGACGAGAAATACACCGTGTCGAACAAGGGAAAGATCGTGCTCCGGGACAAGGTACGGCGGGTAACGTTCGCATACGCGAACGGAAAAACCAAGACCCGCATCATCCCAGAGAAAGTGCTGGCTAAAGTACGGGAAGGGGCGACCCTGAAGAAGGGCGACCTGATCGAGCATGAAGACCAGATCACAAGCCGCGCCACCGGATTGCTCAAGGTAAAGGAGTACAAGGACAAGCGCGTAATCACGATCCAACGGATCGAAAAACGCCGCCTGTTCCCGGGGTACGTGTTCGCCCGCATGGGGTTGGATGAGGAACAGATGATGGAGCTGATTGACGGCGTCCGCGGCGCGGTGCGCTATGTCGGATCAAAATTCAAGCCGGTGCCGATTGAAGGACCGGAGATGAAATTGATCAAACGCAAAGCCGGTCTGCTCGCGGTCCCAGTTGGAGCAGGCGCCCCGAGCGGTAGTGGCGAACCGAAGATCGAAGTGGACTTCAATGTCGGCGAGGTCGTAGAGATCGTGGAAGGACCGTTCGCTGACTTCACGGGAGAGATTAAGGAAATCGACAAAGAAGCCGAAGAAGTGACGGTGATGGTGAAGATCTTCGGGCGGGAGACGCCGGTGCGCCTCGGGTTTGAAGGGATTGAAAAGCTGTAGTTTGGGATAGGAGGTCAGAATGGCTAAAAACGCGATCGCAAAGATAAATCTGCAGATCCCGGCGGGGCAAGCAACTCCGGCGCCTCCGGTCGGACCGGCGCTGGGTGAGCATAAGCTGAACATCATGGATTTCTGCAAAAAGTTCAACGAGGCGACGAAAAATGAAACGCCGGGGGTAATCATCCCGGTCGTCATCTCGGTGTACATGGACCGTACGTTCAGCTTCGTCCTCAAGCAGCCGCCAGCAGCGGAGTTGATTAAAATGGCAGCGGGGATAAAATCTGGTTCTCCGGAACCGAACCGAGTGAAGGTCGCCAAGATCTCGATGGAGCAAGTTAAGCGGATCGCTGAGCGCAAGCTCCCTGATTTGAATACGTATAAGCTTGAGTCCGCCGTCGAGATCATCAAAGGAACGGCGAAGAACATGGGAGTCGAGGTGGTCGAGTCGTGAAACACGGTAAACGCTACACAAGCGCTGCCGCGCTGATTGAGCCGCAGCGCACGTATGGAATCGATGAAGCGTTGGAAAAGATGAAGGCAGCGGCCACCGCTGGGTTTGACGAGACCGCGGAAATTGCGATCAATCTCGGAATTAAACCGAGTCAGACGATTGTGCGCGGAACGTGCACTCTCCCGCACGGTACCGGCAAAACAGTGCGCGTACTCGCGTTTGCCAAGGGGGCATCGCAGACTGAAGCCGAACAAGCTGGTGCCGATTACGTCGGGGGCGAGGACCTGGCAAAGAAGATCCGGGAAGGATGGCTTGATTTCGACAAGGTCGTCGCTACCCCGGACATGATGCCGGTAGTGGGAAAACTCGGAAAGATTCTGGGACCACGTGGTCTAATGCCAAGTCCGAAGACGGGGACAGTCACTAAAGATATCGGCAGAGTGATCGGGGAACTGAAGAAGGGGATGGTCGAATTCCGCACTGACCGGTACGGCGTGATTCATTCCATCTTCGGTAAGACATCGTTCGATACCGCCGCATTGCGAGAGAACCTGATCGCGTTCGTGCGCAGCGTGCTTGAACGCCGACCAGAAGAGGGCGTAAAGGGACGCTACATCGAAAAAGTGGCGATCTCCTCGACGATGGGGCCGGGGATTATCCTCGACCTCGGCGAGTTGTTGGCTGCGGCAGAGCAGGAAGGCTAGGAGCAGAATATGCCCACGCAAGCAAAGATAGAGGAAGTAAACCGCTTAAAAGAGATGTTCGAACGGGCGAGCTCGTTGGTGTTGGCCGATTACCGTGGCTTGACGGCAAATGAGATGGTGGAGCTGCGGGAACAGTTTACCAAACAGGGGCTAGAGTTTCGTGTAGTTAAGGATACACTGGCACGGATCGCGGCGGAACAAGCAGGCCTGAAGGATTTGGCTGAACTGTTGTCCGGTCCAATTGGAGTTGCCGTCGGGTACGATGACCCTGTACTAGCGTTCAAACTGGCCGCGGAGAGTCGCAAGAAGTATACTCCGCGTTACACCCTCAAGGGAGGCGTGTTCCAGGGCGAGGTTATCCGTGAGAACGAAGTCGAACGATATGCCGCCCTGCCGTCGCGGGAGGAGTTGTTGGCCAAGTTGGCAATGCTCCTGCAGAGCCCAATGCGTGCTCTGGCGGTAATGCTGAAGGCGAAAATCCGCGAGCTCGCTATCGTGCTCAACGAAGTTCGAATTAAACGCGAAGAACAAACGAAGGAGGAATAGGAATGGGTAAAGAGGAGATCCTTCAGGAAATAGAGAACATGTCCGTGAAGGACCTGGCCGATCTGGTAGAAATGATCGAGGAGCGGTTCAACGTATCCGCCGCCATGGCCGCCCCAGTGGCGGTCGCGGCCGCGCCTGGCGCTGGCGGTGAGGGCGGTGAAGCCGCACCCGAGACGTATAAGGTCGTACTCACCAATCCTGGCCAGAAGAAGATTCAGGTCATCAAAGAGATCAAGGAGATCACTGGCAAGGGCCTGAAAGAATGCAAAGAGCTCGTGGATAACCTCCCGGCAACGATCAAAGAAGGGGTCGGCCCTGAGGAGGCAGCGAGTCTTAAGGAGAAATTGGAGGCGGCGGGAGCTGAAGTCGAACTCAAACAGTAGCCTCGCGTTTCTATCGGTTTTCGTTGCGGCCTGCCTTAGGGCGTTATCGCCTTAGGGCAGTGCGCTTTATTTGGGGGATACCATGAATTATCGTGTGCGGCGCTCCTACGGACGGATCAAGGAGATTCTCCCGCCTCCGTATTTGCTGGAGGATGTGCGGGATTCGTTCCACCAGTTCATCGATGACGGAATAAAGCGTGCGTTCGATGACATTTCGCCAATCGAGGGACATGGGAAAGACGGACTCCGCCTGGAGTTCTCCGATCCATACTTGGGGGAACCGCGTAACTCGGAACGGGAGTGCAAGGATCGCGACCTCACATACTCCCGTCCGCTACGAGTGACTGCGCGGTTGTATCAGGAAGACAACTTGATTCAGGAAACCGAGCTGTACATCGGTGATTTCCCGATGATGACCAACCGCGGCACATTCATCATCAACGGCTCTGACAACGCTCTTGTCAATGAGCTTACCCGTTCTCCTGGGGTGTATTTCATCAAGGAAGACAAAAACCAGTACATCGGGCACATCCTGCCCGAGCTCGGTGCGTGGCTGGAGATTGTACTGGACACGCGCCGCGGCCTGCTGCGCGCTAATCTCGACCGTAAAGGTAAAGTGCTCGCCACCACGCTGCTGAAAGCATTGGGGTTCACCCCAGCGTGGATTCGCAAGTACTACAGCTTTGAGGTTGCTCCGGTAACGGCGGAGCGGTTGGAACCATACGTCGGTCACCGTGCCGCAATGGATGTGCGCAAGGGCGAAGAGCTTCTCCTCGCTTCAGGAGAACAATTGCAAAAAGAACACTTATCCGTGCTGGAGAATGCGAAATTAGACTCAATCCGGCTTGTTAATCCGTACATCCAGAATACCCTGGACAACGATCAGGTAATAACCCAAGAAGACGCAGTGCGCACTGTTTATCACCGATTGCGCCCCTCCGATCGTGCGTCTCTCGCCCAAATGGGGGAGTATTTCGAAAACTTGTATTTCCATCCCGCCAGCTATCACCTGTCCGAAGTGGGGCGCTTCAAGGTAAACCGTAAGCTCGGGCTGGAGCTGACGCAACCGGTTCTATACCCCGCGGACATCGTGCGCACAATTAAGGTCCTGTTGGAGGTTCCAGGCGATGACTCTCTGATCGATGAAAAGGACCACCTGGCGAATAAGCGCGTGCGCCTTCCCGGCGAATTGGCAGAGAATGCGTTGCGCACTGGACTCGCCCGCATGGCACGCATCGCACGGGATAAGCTGTCCAAATACGCCCTCGATGACAAGGATACCATTCGCCGGTTAATATCCACCCGGACCGTACAAGGGGCAATTAATCAGCTGTTCTACACCGGTCGCTTCTCCCAGTTCCTTGAGCAGACGAACCCGCTCACCGAGTTGACGCACAAACGCCGATTAAACGCACTCGGGGGTGGGCTCACCAAGCGCCGGGCGAAGATCGAAGTACGCGATGTGCACTCGTCCCACTACGCGCGCATCTGCCCAATTGAGACACCGGAAGGACAGAACATCGGGCTGATCACGTCACTCGCCGTGTACGCACGTGTAAACAAATATGGGTTCCTGATCGCTCCCTACCGCAAGGTCGTAAACGGCAAGGTGACCGATGAAGTCGTTTATCTGATGGCCGATGAAGAGGAGAAGTACAAAATCACTCCCGCAACCACGCCGGTCGACTCCAATGGGCACATTCTCGGGGAAAGGGTCGAGGTACGCACCGGCCGCGAGGAGGTCAAGCTTGTGCCACCTCAGGATGTTGATTTCATCGGGGTATCGCCCAAGGCACTTGTCGGGGTGTCGGCAGCATTAATACCATTCCTGGAACATGACGACTCGAACCGTGCCTTGATGGGAGCTAATATGCAGCGGCAGTCAGTGCCGCTCCTGCGACCGGAAGCACCACTTGTTGGCACTGGACTGGAATTTCAGGCAGCAATGGACTCCGGAATGTTGATGGTGGCCGAGGAAGATGGCACGGTCGTCGAAGTTGACGCAAGTCGGATCGTGGTCAAGCACGGCCGGAAGAAGAAGACGTATCACCTTGTCAACTTCGAGCGCTCAAACCAAGACACGATCCTCCATCACCGCCCAGTGGTACATGTTGGAGATAAGGTCAAGAAGGGCGATCTCCTCGCTGACGGGCCGTCAAGCGATATGGGAGAACTCGCGCTGGGGCGCAATCTTCTCATCGCCATCCTGCCGTACGAAGGATACAACTACGAGGACGCAATCGTTATCTCCGAACGCCTTGTACGTGATAACCTGCTAGATTCAATCCATATCGAAGAGTTTGAGGTTAAGGCTGAGGAGACGAAGCTGGGACCGGAGGAGATTACCGCCGACATTCCCAATATCTCTAAAGAAGACCTGAAGAACCTCGACGAAGACGGAATTGTCCGTGTAGGCACGGTTGTGCGCACCGGTGATATCCTGGTGGGCAAGATTACGCCCCGCGGGGAGTCGGAGCCGACCCCGGAGGAGAAGATTTTCCGCTCCATCTTCGGTGAGCGCGCCCGCAATGTGAAGAACACGTCACTGCGCATGCCACCGGTGTCGGGCACGGCCAAAGTAATCAAGGTAAAGAAGTTCTCGCGTGAAGACGGCGATGAACTCGACGCCGGTGTAAACGAACTGGTGAAGGTGTTTGTCGCTCAGCGCAAGACAATATCCGTCGGTGACAAGTTGTCCGGACGCCACGGGAATAAGGGGTGCATTTCCACCATCCGCCCAATCGAGGAGATGCCGTTTCTCCCCGATGGGACACCCGTCGACGTCGTCCTCAACCCGATGGGGGTGCCATCACGCATGAACTTGGGGCAGGTATTCGAAACAAGCCTGGGATGGCTTGCACGCTTGCGCGGAGAATACGTGGCCACCCCGATCTTTGACGGCGCCCAAGAGGACGAAATCCTCAACGATCTCCACGCCGAGCGGGAAAAAGCCGGCCTCGCCGCGGGAGACAACTACGACGGCAAGGTCATCCTCCGCGACGGGCGCACTGGCGAGCCGTTTGTCCGCCCAATCACCGCAGGATATATGTACATCCTCAAGCTGGAACACATCGCTGACGAAAAGATCCACGCCCGCTCCACCGGTCCGTATGCGTTGATCACCCAGCAGCCCCTCGGGGGTAAAGCGCAGTTCGGCGGTCAGCGCCTCGGGGAAATGGAAGTATGGGCATTGGAAGCATACGGCGCATCCGCTTTGTTACAGGAGATGCTCACCGTAAAATCGGACGACACCCGTGGGCGCATTCAACTGTACAAAGCGATTCTCAAGGGCGAGGAGTTTCCCAAGCCCGGACTGCCTGAGTCATTCAAGGTGCTGCTGCGGGAGCTGCGTAGTCTAGCGCTCTACCCGCGCATTTACGACAAGAATGACCATGAGATCGAAATCAGTTAACGGCACCTGCCGATGGTGAAGGAACATTGCGCCGGTATCGTTCTCTATAGCGGTGATGGTGGCGGAAGACGCTACTTG
>CAZILO010000056.1:0-7329 GCA_964540085.1 uncultured Thermotogae bacterium | reverse complement strand
TCTTGTTCCCAGTTTTATCGTAGATGTTCTTCGCCCAGGCAACGAGCTGATCGTAAGTGATTGTATTGAGGCTTACTCCGTCCGGGAGGTAATCGAGTGCCTTCCTGTTGATGATAAGCGCATAGTCATCGCCAGCAAACGGGATAAAGTACTGCTTCCCGTCGAAGTTCCCCTGCTTGAGGAACCCCGCACTCAATGTCCTATTCGAAGCGATCTTTGCCATATCCGGCGTAAGATCAGCAACTACACCCGCCTTCACCAGGTTAGTGAAATTGGAAACGTATGTGAGGATGACATCGACTGTCATCTTGCCCGCTTGCTTTTGGGCCGTCAGCTTATCTAACTGTTCCGAATCCGACAGGATCTCAAAGTCAACTTTGACACCAGGATTTTCCTGTTCGAAAAGCGGGATGATATTCTCACGGATAAACTTTTGTTCATCCGGCGGGCTGAATACCCGTGAGGCAACGCTCAATGTCTGCCCGTAAGCGAACGCTACCAATGAAGTCATTACTGCAAGCGCCAATCCAATGATAAGCAACTTTTTCATACTCTCTTCCTCCTTTTGGCTTGATGATAATGGGAGTCGGATCAAACATTAATTGAGATATTATCACCCCCTAAGAAGAAACTTGATCTAGTGAAAAGGACTTTAATATCAGTTGTGTGTAAGGGTGTGACGCAACGTTGACCTTTTGTATGGTAACGACATCGCTCGCTATTATGATGGCTAAGCAAAGGGAAAGCAGCGCTATTATTCCCGCTCCCACCTGTAGGAAACTTGATCGCTGACATTCCGCCTCCTGCCACGCCCAAATTTGTACCTACAAATAATATAGCGAGATAGCCCGTGGCTGTCAAGTCCACCAACAAGAGATTACCGGATTAACGCGTCGATCACTGCACGCGCATGTTTGACAGCGGCAGCGGGCGATGTGCGTCCAGATATCACGCTTTCTACCATGAGCTGAAATTGTTCCGATACACGGGCGTACTCTGGAATGGCAATGCGCGCGCGTGCGAATGGAAGAAGCTCGGATACTCGATGCGAGAACCAGCTTCTTGCCGGATCAAGTCTGTGGACGACTGATTGCCGAGTGGGGGTTCGTCCGGTACGAGAGCAGAACGTATACATCAATTCCGGCCCAACTACCTGCGTTAACAATTCGGCAGCGGCACGCGGGTCCTTGGACTGGCGAAATATAACGTAAACCATTCCGCCAGCCACGGTCGTCGGCGTTCTGCCTGCAGGTGCGGGGATGGGAACGCATCCTACATGGCGACGAAATTCCGCATCCGTCCACCCCGCCACCTGTTGGATGAGCTGCTTTTCATAGCTTCCTCCCACTGCTAGAGTTGCATCCCCGGCCGCAAATAGGCGTGCCGGTTGATCCCATGCGTACGACACAACCCGCGGTGCGGCGACGTGATAGCGATGGACTAAATCCGATAGAAATGTCAATGTCGTCTGTGCCGGCATTCCCAACGCCGCCCGCCCACCGTTAATTATCTGCCCGCCCGCCGCCCACAGGAACGGCAGGAGCTGATAGGTGGTTGTCTCCCCCGCCGCCTGACCGGCAACAAACGCCAACGGGAAACGATCTTCTTTGCGGAAGTGAAGACAAATCTGTACCAGGTCATCCCAAGTGCGTGGCGGGGACAACCCCGCGGCGGTGAGCCGATCACGACGATACCACACTACTGCCACGTTTACCTCGGGTTGAGCGCCGTACAACGCAGGGGCGCCGACGTCAAGCACCGCCGGGAATACGTCATTACGGTATTCCGCCGCCCAGTCTGGAGCAAGTTGATCGAGGGGAACGAGGAAGTGCAGATTGGCGAACTCCGCCACCCACGCCCAGTCGATGAGCGCCAGGTCGGGAGCATCGCCACGTCCAATCGCGGCAAGGAGCTTATCGCGCAGATGCGGCCGTCCTAACACTTCAATTTCTACCCGCGGCCGTGTTCCGTCCATCGCGGCCGCGGCACGGCGCAAGTACGGTGCCCAATGTGCTTCCGGGATCATCACCCGCACTGTGGTATGCCTGCCCCCGTCACGGTGATTGACGAACGTACCGCTTCCTTGATGGCGGTATAAGTAGCCTTCTTGCGTCAGCTCTGTCAATGCCTGGCGCACTGATGTGCGGCTGATGGAGAACTCACGGCAGAGCTCATACTCCGTGGAGATGCGTTCGCCGGGTCTAAACTCCCCGCGTGTGATCCGCCGCTTGATAATCTCCTTTAATTGGCGATAGATAGGAACGGAGGAATTTCGGTCAATTACATCCACCCGGCCGCGTTCCATTTCGTCCTCCTCATTGTTGTGCCTATCCGTTGCTCCCGTCAGTCATTCCGCTTTGCTTCCAGTAACTTGTGGCGTCGTTGCAGCGCGATCAGCCATGAAATCGTCGATTCCGCCCCTTGGTTTTGGTTGACTCCTGCTGCGTGCAGTCCATCCTTGCATCCACCGGTGTGGAGATCAACGAGCGACTGGTGGACCTCGTTCTGGCCGAGGAACCAATCGAAGCACATCTCAATCTGATCAAGCCATGTGTTGTCGTGCGTTGTCTGATACGCCGCATAACACGCGTCGATCAGGCCGGCGGCTTCGATCGGCTGCTGATCGAACCGGGCGCGAGCACCATTGCGCTGCAGCCAGCCGTTGTTGCCAATTACCGATAGACACCCTTCCTGAGTATTGGTTTGGATGTCGAGCAGCCACTGCAAAACGGCGAAGCCGCGGGAACGCATCTCTTCGCTGTTTGTCAGCTCCGAAGCTACAATCAACGCCTGGGCAAGGCGGGCGTTGTCATAGGTGACTACGTCCTCATTCCATGGCCAATCCGGAGTAGAGTGCTCATTAAACGACTGCAACAGACGTTCGGCCAGCTCGATTGTAATACGGCGTGCCTCGCGGTCACCACCGAATCGCTGTAAGTACGCATCCAATCCAAGGATGGAATACGCCCACGCTCGGGGTGAAGTGAACGCCTCGCACGCTGCAAGTGCCGCCTGGAACAGGTTCGCCGCAAACCCAAGTATCTCTGGAGTCGGGGCGTACGCCACCGTCTCGCCGAGTGCCCACAGTGCGCGGCCGTGGCTGTCCTCTGACCCCACTTCCTCAATAAACCGACGGTCATACGCCATGAAGTTGCGCATCCGGCCCGTGTTGCGGTTGAACGCGTAATTGATGAATCCAAGATAGTTCTGTAGAAGGGGAATTACCTCTTCGTCCTGAAACAGCTCCCAGTTTCTGATCATCACAATGGCAGCACGAGCATTGTCGTCGGTGGTATAACCGTGACGCCGATCGGAAATGGAATAGAGCGCATGCTGGCAGATTCCAGTATCGTCGGTTAACGCGCGCAGGTGGTCGAGTTTAATCTCAGGGATAGAATGGCGTTCGTACGTCCACTTGGGAGGATGTCCGACTGCGGACCGGCGTCGCTCCTGAAGTGCCCGGCGAAACGTCGTAACGTACGAGTCAGCGACCTTTGACCACACCATTTTGCGGCCGTATTGATACGCGCGCTTGCGCAACGCATCCCGCACCGCCTGATCGCGTAGCAGATTGCGCAATGCCGTTGCCATCGCAGGAGGATCACGGAATGGCACAAGAATTCCCCGCTCGTCAGCGAGCAATTCTTCCGCATACCAGTACGGAGTGGAGACGATCGCCTTACCACACGCCAGCGCGTAGGTCAGTGTCCCCGACGTTATCTGCTCCCGTGCCTGGTACGGCGTCAGGTAAATATCAGCCGCAACGAGAAACCGAATCAGTTGCTTTAGACTGACAAATTGATCGTAGAATACGACGTTATCGCTGATCCCCTTGCTCTTTACCAATCGCTCTAATGAGATTCGATACTCCTCGCCGTAACGCCGTTTCACCTCAGGATGGGTTGCCCCAAGCACGATGTACAGCAAGTCGGGAAACTCATCCACCAGTTGCGCGACCGCTTCGATCGCCACTTCGATGCCCTTGTTGGGGCTGAGGAGACCAAACGTGAGGATAACGCGTCGCCCTACCGCCTGAAATTGATCTTTGGTATACGCGGGATCGAGAAACGGGACGTCGGGAGCGCCGTGATAGATCAACGTGATCTTCTCGCGTGGTACCCCGTAGATATTCACCAGCATGTCGATCGCCCGCTGTGCCATCACCACGACGAACGTCGACGCCTCGCACACCGCCTTCATGGTGGAATACTGCCCCGGTGTTGGGTTTTCCAGCACGGTGTGCAGGGTTGTAACCACCGGCCGGGCGAGGTTGCCAAGCAGATGGAGAATGTGATCGCCGTCGCTGCCGCCGAATATCCCAAATTCATGTTGCAAACTGACCACGTCGACATCGGATAGGTTAATGAAATCAGCCGCTTCCTTGTAGTCGTGGCGGCTGTTAGCGTGAATCTCAAACTGCACTTCCGGCCCGTAGTTATAGCTTTGGGGTTGATTAGTAAGCGCGATGATCCGTACCGTATCGCCCTCTCCCAACGGCTCGCCGGTGAATTGAGACACCGCTTGCGCTAAGTCGTGGGTGAACGTCCCAATTCCACACCGCCGCGGCGGATAAGTACTGACAAACGCTACCTGAATCGGGCTAATCACGTCTTTTTTTCGCGTCACACTCCCTCCTTCCCTGACAATATTTTTCGGTACACGGTGAGATAGTCATCGACCATCCGGTCGCTACTGAACCGCTCTTCCACCCACGCCCGGCAGTGAGCGCGATCGATCGATTCTATCTTATTAACGGTTTCCACCGCTTCCTCCCATCCGGCCACGAGAAAGCCGGTAGCGCCATCGTCGATCAGCTCTGGCATTGCACCTCGCTGCACCGCGATCACCGGCGTGCCGCACGCCATTGCTTCCACTACCGAGAGCCCAAACGGCTCATCAAAGTTGATCATGTGAAGCAACGCGCGCGCGTGCCCCAACAGTTCGCTTTTCCGTGGCTGACCCACCGGGCCTACATATTTGATCCGCTGTCCGTCGACATACGGTGCCACTTTGGTGCGGAAGTATTCCTCGTCCTGGATAATCCCGGCGATGATAAGCGGCATTCCTACCCGTTGTGCCACCTGAATCGCTTCATACGTCCCTTTATCATTATGGATGCGCCCAAAGAACAGAAGGTAATCATCCGGTGCCGGACAAAATTGGTATTCGGATAGTGGAATTCCATGATACACGGTGGCGATGTAATTCAAGTCCGGATGGCGGTCGGCATTGCTGATCGACACGTAGTGCGTACGCCTGTTGTACTTGCGGTACACCGGCAAAATCTTGGGGGAGGAAAAACCGTGGATCGTGGTGACGACCGGCGTCCGCACTAATCGCGAATACGACAGCGGGAGGAAGTCAAATTGGTTATGGATAATATCGAATTCATCGGCATGCTCGAACACTTCGGAAATATGCAGGCATTCCCACACCTTGGGGTCGAGCTCGCGATCCTCGGAATACGGGCGTGGACACACCCAGTGTAATCGCGCGCTGGTCACGGAATCGCCGGTGGCGAATAGGGTAACATCCACCCCGCGAGCGACAAGTCCCTCAGTAACCAGGCTAGTGACCCACTCCCATGGCCCGTAGTGGCGCGGCGGCACGCGCCACGAAATTGGGGCAAGCATGCCAATCTTCATCACTTTCCTCTCATGAACACTCGGGTTGTGTACGCAGATAATCAAGAATATCCGACATATCCGCAGTAGCGAGCCCGACGGTAGTATCCGCAATTCCGTAATACAGCCGGAGTTCGTTTGTCTCCGTGATGTAAATTGCACCGCTGGGAAACGTCACGCGTGGGACGTCCCCCAACTGTTCGTACGGTTTACGCGGCCCCAGTACCCACTCATCGCTGCGCCGCCGCACCCGCCACGGTTCCTCCAGGTCGAGGAGGGCAAGCCCAACGCGATAAATGCTTCCCGATGCCGTCATCCGCACCCCGTGGTAGATAACCAACCACCCTTCCGGCGTTTCAATCGGAGGCGCTCCTAGCCCAACACGGTGTGAATCCCACCACCCCGGACGGGTGGGAAGAAGAACACGATGGTCTCCCCAATGGCGCAGGTCAGGGGAAAATGAGATCCAGACGTCGGCTTCGCCACGGATGATCGGGCGGTGGATAAGCACGTATCGGCCTCCGAATCGGCGTGGGAACAGCGATGCGTCTTTATCTTCAGGGGGCACAAGCGGGCCGATCCGATCGAATGTAATGAAATCTTTGGTCAGCGCCAGCGAGACGAGCGGGCCGCTGCTGGAAAACGACACGTACGTAACCGCATAGTCACCACGACCTTCCAGGTGCACGATGCGTGGGTCTTCCAGTCCCCAGCGCTCTTCGCGGACGTCGGCCTCCGGTTGCAGTGTGGGCGCGGGATCGATGCGCCAATTGGTGCGACCATCTGCACTGCGGGCCACGGTGAGATGGGAAAATCCACGCATGTCTTCTACCCGCACCAGGAGCACAGTTTCACCATTCACCAACGCCGCGCCGGGGTTAAACACCGCGTTCGCCGAATACGGCCATTGCTCGGGCGTTAAAATGGGATTTCCGGAATACCGGCGGAACAACGACTGGTCAAGCGGTTTTGTGGTCATCACTTCCTCCTCCAAGGGGATCTGCCTTGATTCCACGATCGGCCGATCGCATCGCTATTTACATTAACAAGTATAGTGGAAACGAAGCGGTATTCAAACTGGTGGGTATTTATAAATATTGTATAATTAACTTCATTTATGTCAGCAACAGTTGCGCTGACCGCCTGTGAACGGTAATATAATTTTGCGGATTCGATCCGCGGAGGTAAACCAAAATGGACAGTGGAATATTCAAAGCGTACGACATTCGCGGAGTGTATCCCGACCAACTTGACGATCGCGCGGCATATCGGATTGGGGCGGCGTTTGTCCGCAGCGGAATTGTACCCCGCGGTGGCAAAATAGCCGTGGGACGGGATATGCGCCTCAGTTCCGACGCCCTGTTCACCGCGCTTGCCCGTGGAATCACCGCTGCCGGGGCGGATGTGATTGACATTGGCCGCGTCACCACCCCGATGTTGTACTTTGCCGTTAATGTCCTGTCCACCGACGGTGGCGTGATGATCACCGCGTCACACAACCCCGCGGAATACAACGGATTCAAACTTGTACGCGCGGGCGCGGTTCCAATCAGTGCGGACACGGGGTTGACCACAGTCCGCGATCTTGCGCTCCACGATCCGCCTGCTTCTGAGACCCACGGGCAAGTCCATACCGCGGACATCCGCCCTCAATATCGCGATTTTTTCAAGTCAAGATTTTCGGTGGAATTCTCCCGTCCCGTAA
>CAZILO010000055.1:0-7467 GCA_964540085.1 uncultured Thermotogae bacterium | reverse complement strand
GACATCATCGAAGGCGGTACAGGCAACGATTTGCTCATCGGAGGACCGGGCAACGACACCCTGTTTGGCGGTGACGGCGACGATTTGCTCATCGGAGGACCGGGCAACGACTCGCTGGAGGGCGAAGCGGGCAATGACTGTCTCAACGGCGGTCCTGGCAACGACAAGCTCCTCGGTGGGACGGGGCAGAACCGGTTGTATGGTGGTGGCGGTAACGACGTGCTGCTCGAGGGCAAGGTTGTGAGCACCCCATGTTGGTTCCCGCAGCCTCCATGCTCGGCGTGTGGCTCAGTTCCGATGCCGCCGCACTCGTGCACTGCGCCGTGTATCGCTAAGGTCGTTGACGAAGGGGCGACGATCCGGCTGCACGGCTTTGTTTCCGATACCGACTGCGGCACCGTCAAAGTATATTGGCAAGCGACGGCGGGCACGTTCGATGACCCCAATCAGCTCAATCCGTTGTACACCGCGCCGATGACGTCCAACTGCAACGGCGAAGACGTGAAGGTGACCCTTACTGCAGTTGACAAATGCGGCGCATCGTCGTCTGACTCGTTCTACCTCCATGTGCGGAACGTAAATCATCCGCCGGTGGTGAACGCCGGACCTGATGTCACGGTTGATGAAGGTGGGACGATTCAGCTCACCTGCTCCGCATCCGATCCCGATGGTGACGCGCTTTCCTATCACTGGACGATCGCTGGTGGCCAGGGCACGCTTGACAATCCATGCGCCCTTCATCCCATTTACACCGCACCGCTCGTTAACTCGTGCACCGGTGAGGATGTTGTTCTCACGCTGACTGTAACCGATGCGTGCGGAGCGAGTTCATCCGATAGCCTTGTTGTGCACGTCCGTAACGTCAATAAGCCGCCGATTGTAAAGCTCGGGCCCGCGTTCTCCATGCCTGAAGGAACGAGCAAGCGCCTGGACGCGGTTGCTACTGACCCCGAGTGTCAGCAGCTCACGTACTACTGGACCGCATCGGCGGGCAAATTTGACAATCAGTTTTCCGCACATCCTATCTACACAGCGCCGCTTACCAATTCGTGCACCGGCGAGGATGTATCGATAACCCTCACTGTGACCGATCCGTGCGGGGCGACCGCGTGTGATTCCGTGTGCGTACACGTACAAAACGTGAACACCCCGCCGCAGGTCAAAGCTGATCCGTAACCGCACTAAGTCCAAGACCGTTGGCCGATCCGTTCCGCCAGTTCCCATGGGCGGAGCGGATCGTTTTTTATAGGTAAAGTGGGGCGTTACCGCGGAGGCGCAGAGAACACAGAGATTGTGTGCGCTTTCCCATAAGCGCAGACTCAAGGGCAGTGGGAAGGGGGGAGGAACGCTGAGGATTACGGATTAAGAGGTAAGAGGAGGATTCGCTAAGTTTATTGGCTTTAAGTAAGCGTCTTCTGCTGACCTTGATTTCTCCGCATCTTTGGCGTCTCTGGTGTGTACCCCAGAAGCAGCAAATAGGTACAATAGACCGATGAACCCAAATAGAGTGGTGCTCACCGGCTATTACGGCTGTGGTAATCTCGGCGACGAGGCGTTGCGAGAAACTGTCGTTGCTGCTCTTGTGGATGCGGGAATCACACCGTTCGTTGTTGGCGGGCGTGACCGATTCCGCCCCGGTAAAATCATCTCGGCCGTCCGCGGAGCCGCGGGCATTGTCTTCGGCGGTGGCGGACTGCTCCAGAACGCGACGAGCTCACGCTCGCTCTACTATTACCTCGGGCTGATCAAGTTCACCCGCGCATTACGGCGTCCGGTGTTTCTCGTTGGTCAAGGATTAGGACCGATTACCGGCGCGTTTGCCCGTGCCATCACCAGGCGCGTTTTGTTCCGGGTTGATTACCTCGGGGTACGGGATCGGACGAGCCATGATCTTGCCGCGCAGCTTGGGATCGCGGCGGCGCTTGACGGAGATCTCTACTTTCTCAACCCGCCGCTGCCCGCGGCGATACCGCGGTCCGACCCGGCGCAAATCGGTGTCGCGCTCTCCGGCAGGTCAATCGTAAGAAGATTAGCTGACTGGAGACGGTTCCTCACCGCGCTTGCTGCCAGGTACAAGATCGTGCTCATTCCATTCTTTCCCCGTGAGGACCGCGCTGCGTTGGCTCGGATTGCTGCTGGCGTCCCAACCGCGCGGGTGGAAATCCCTCGCTCAGTGAAAGCGGCGCAGGAGATGATCGCCAAACTTGGGCTTCTCATCTCGTCGCGACTCCATCCGCTCGAGTTCGCGCTCCGTGCCGGGGTCCCAATGATCGCGGTTTCAGCCGATCCGAAGATTGCTGCGTTCGGTGCCGAGATCAAAGCGCTCGGCGGGCCTGACGTCCCATGTGTGGAGTTACCACGTCCCGACGGCGTCATCGCACTCCTGGATAATCCGCCCCCGAACTCTCTGTTTGCCGCTGCATACGCCGCGTTGCATCACCGAACGAAAGCGGGGTTTGAGCGGTTCCTGGCTGCGCTTTTACAGAAGATCGGAGGCGACGATGACTGACGCAATCCACGTTCCGGTGCTGCGAACAGAAGTCGTGCACCTCCTCGCTCCAAAGCCGGATGGAATCTATGTCGATGGCACGGTCGGTCTCGGTGGACACGCCGCGGCGATCTTATCGGCCTGTCCAGAGGTTCGTCTTGTCGGGATCGACCGCGATCCGACCGCGCTTGCGCACGCGCGGGAGAACCTTTCCCGGTTCGGGGACCGCGTGACGCTAATTCACGGAAACTATCGCGATCTGGTGTCGATCCTAAGCGATTTGGGGATCGCCGCGATCGACGGGTTCTTTCTTGATTTGGGCCTCTCCTCCCTCCAGCTTGACACTCCTGATCGCGGATTCAGCTTCCGGACTGACGGCCCGCTCGACATGCGGATGGACCCGACTCAGGGGAGACCGGCTGCCGAACTGGTGAACGCGGCAAGCGTCGAGGAGATCGCCCGCATTCTGCGCGATTACGGCGAGGAGCGGTTTGCCAGCAGGATTGCGCGGGCGATTGTGGCTGCACGGCCAATCGCGACGACGAGTGAACTCGCCGCCGTCGTGCGCCGTGCCATCCCGCGCCGGTTCCACGAGCGGAGGATCGACCCGGCGACCCGTACATTTCAGGCATTGCGGATTGCAGTGAACGATGAGCTGCGTAACCTGCGCGACGGGCTCGCCGACGGGTTTGTTGCGCTTAACCCCGGTGGGGTGATTGCAGTGATCAGTTTTCATTCACTGGAGGATCGGATCGTGAAGCACTTCTTCCGTAAGCTTGCGATTCCGCACTACGAGTCACTTGCTCCCGGTCCCCCGCACCCGGCGCAGGCGGAGATCCTGACGAAAAAACCGCTGCGTCCGTCGGAAGAGGAGATAAAGCAGAATCCGCGCGCGCGCAGCGCCAAGCTCCGCGCCTGTCGCAAGCGTTAGCAGATACGGGGGACCGGGTCGCCGAGAGGTGGTTCGAGAAATCGCCGTCCGCCGACCCCAGTTGCGAGGATTACTTTCCCGGGATAGGCAGTGGTCACAGTCCCGATGATCGCTGCGTCCCGCCCGAGCGGATGGGCACGCAGCGCCGCCAGAACTGCATCTGCCTTATCCGGCGTCACGACAATTACCGCTTTGCCCTCGTTCGCCACCGCGAGGGGCGAGATTCCAAGAAGTGATGCGAGCCCGTGCACTGGGTCGCGGATCGGAATGTTGGATTCTTCGATCTCGATTGTCGCCCCGGACTTGCTCGTCATCTCGTTCAGCACCGCGGCAAGTCCACCGCGGGTTGGGTCCTTCATCGCTTTGATCCCGCCAGTGGCAAGCGCCCGTTCGATCAATGGCCAGATCGGGGCGACGTCACTTTCGAGGGTTGTATCGAGGTGAAATTCCTCTCGACAGGCGAGGAGCGCCATTCCGTGATCTCCAATCGTGCCAGTGACGATCACAACGTCTCCGGGAGAGATCGCAGCGTCGGACACGGCATGGGCCGCTACCCCAATTCCAGTCGTGTTGATCGCGATCTTGTCAAGTTCGCCTTTTCCCATTACCTTTGTGTCGCCGGCGATGAGCGGAACCCCAACCTTATCCAGCGTGGCGGCGATTGAGTGGATAACCCTATCCAGGTCCGCGAGTGGGAATCCTTCCTCCAGGATCAGGCCCAAGGTGAGGGCAAGCGGCCGCGCCCCCATCACCGCGAGGTCGTTCAACGTGCCAGCGGCGGCGAGGCGGCCAATGTCGCCGCCGGGGAAAAAGATCGGGTTCACAACGTGCGAATCGGTCGTCACCACGAGCTCACCGTCGGCCGGAAGAGCGATCGTCGCGCCGTCGTCGAGCGCGTCGAGTCCGATCCGACCGGCACTTTTCGCCGTGAATTCAGTCAGGATGTGGTCGCGCAGGAAGCGGTCCATCAACTCGCCCCCGGCACCGTGCATCGCCGTGATTTTGTCATCCGCGGTCACAGTTTTGGCCTCCCTCCGTAGCGGTACCAGATGTTGCACGCTGCCTCCACGCCCACCATGCACGGTCCGACCGGGTGAAGCGGTGTACACGTTGTGCCAAACAAGGGGCAGTCGGTGGGAACGGCGCGGGCAGTGAGAACGTCCGGGCAACGACAGCCGGGGACGGTCTCTTCTCCCACCTCGCCGGTCACACCAAACCTAGTACGCGCATCAAACTGTGCAAACTCATCTCGCAGGCGGAGCCCAGATTTTGGAATCGTCCCGATCCCGCGCCACACGACGTCCGTTGGTTCAAATACCTGGTCGATTAACGCAAGCGCACGGCGGTTACCCTCCGGCTTTACGGCGCGCGGATAGGCGTTCTCCACTTTGGGTGAGGCGTCCTTGACCTGACGCAGAATGAGCGCAACCGCATACAGGATGTCGAGCGGCTCGAACCCACCGATCACGGTCGGGATTCCGTAATCACGCGGGAACGGTGCGTACGGTTCCTCTCCAATGATCACCGACACGTGCCCCGGGGCGAGGTAAGCGGAAATGTGGTTGTCGGGGAGGTCGAGGAGGGCGGCCATCGCCGGTGGGATCAGTTTGTGGGCGACAATTACCGACAGGTTCGGCGGCGGATCAGCGCGCAGGATCGCTGCGGTCATCGGGGTTGTCGTCTCAAACCCCACCCCGAAGAACACAACCTCGCGATCAGTGTGACGTGCGATATTCACGGCCTCGGCAGCGGACAGGACCACACGCACGTCCGCCCCATCGGCACGGGCGTCGGCCAGGGTCATCTCTGTTCCGGGCACACGGGTCATGTCGCCAAACGTGCACAGAATTGCACCCTTGCGTGCGATTTTGACCGCGGCGTCGATGTCCCGTGTCGGGGTAACGCACACCGGACAGCCCGGCCCCTCCAACACTTCGACATTATCCGGCAGGAACCGGCGCAGGCCGTGCTCGGTGATCGTCGCTTCATGTGTGCCACACACGTGCACAATTTTCACGGGATGATCCGGAGCGAGTTTCTCGATCACCTGGGCAAACGTGCGTGCGCGGGTGGGATCGGATAATGAAAGCGGATTATTCACCCGGGGTTACTTCCTGATTTGTTTGTGCCCGGCCCGCATCAACAGCGGCGAATAACTCGTCGAACAGCTTGAGTGTCTCCTCGCCCTCTTGCGGGGAAAGGCGCTGAATTGCGAACCCGGTATGGACGAGGAGGTAGTCTCCCACCGCCACCGGATCGGACAGAGTATCGAGGCGAACTTGCGCCTTAACTCCGTTGTAATCGACCGTTGCTACATCCCCCGCAATCGCTTCAACCCGCCCTGGAATTCCGAGACACATGTGTGATCACCCGCGGGATTATACGGAGAGTGGACCGACCGGACAACGTGAATGTCACGGGAAACGAACGCATTGAGCACCCATTAACGAAGCTGCCGGCGTAACCCGAGGCTTTGGCTAAACGGGGACGAACTGAAGGCCGTAGATCTTACGTCCGCCTGTCTCCCGCACCACTCCGATCGTCGTGCGCACCCGTTTCCCGATTTTGGGATCATCGTCCAACAATTGTCCGGTGGCGCGCAGGCCGCTGTCCAGTTCCACGATCGCCAGCCGCAGATAGCGGAGCGCGTAATCGAGCGGCAGAGCGTAAACGTCGGTGTAGGTCAGAACTTTCCCCTCTCCCGTAATCTCCAGCGGCTCAAAGTCGTGCCCACCACAGTTGGGACAGATAGCGTGAGCGGGATAGGTCTCCTTGCCGCAGGTTTTGCACCGTACTCCGTATACTTTCTCATCCATTTCTAGTCCTCCCGCATTAAGACCGTCGCGACGACGTTGTTCCCGAATCCACCGAAGTTGCACGCAAACGCGTTTTTTGCTCCCTCAACCTGACGTTCGCCCGCCGCGCCGCGTAGCTGCCATGTGAGTTCAACGAGCTGCGCTACCCCGGTTGCCCCGACGGGATGGCCTTTTGCCTTGAGCCCACCGGACGGATTTATCGGCAGTTTTCCACCGAGCGAGGTAACACCTTGTTCCAGCGCTTTGTGTCCTTCGCCCTTGGGGAAGAAACCGGCTTCTTCACTCTCGGCGATTTCGAGGATGGTGAATGCATCGTGGAGTTCGGCGACGTCGATGTCCTGGGGCCCGATTCCGGCCATTTGGAACGCCTTTTGGGCGGCGAGCTTGACCGCGGTCAACTCGGTGGGGTCGGGGCGCTCGTGCACGGCATGGGTATCGGTTGCTTGCCCGATCCCTCCGACCTTAACGATCGGCTTTCCTAGTTTCTCCGCGATTTCCCGTGTGGTGAGAACGAGTGCCGCCGCGCCGTCGCTCACTGGGCAACAATCATAAAGGCGCAGTGGATCAGCGATGTACGGATTGTTCACCACCGCCTCCGGAGCGGTGAGAATTCCCTCGATGGTGATTGCCTGATGGATGTGGGCGTACGGGTTTCTGAGCGCGTTGGCGTGATTCTTGATCGCTACCAGCGCCAGGTGTTTTGCCGTCACTCCGTACCGCGCCATGTACAGCCGGGTGAACATGCCGGCGAGGGCGGGCAGGGTGACACCGTAGATGTATTCCGCTTGTGGATGGGACATGCTTGCCACGAAGTCGGTCGCTTCCAGGTTGTTTACCTCCCGCATCCGCTCGCCGCCGGTTACGAGGACGACGTCGGCCATGCCGGAAGCGATCGCCTGGAACCCGTTTTTGAACGCCGACGCTCCCGATGCGGGGCCGTTTTCCACCGCCTCGGCCATTGCAGGGAACAGGTTTAACTGATCGACAAGAGCGCTGGCAATTGCAGTCTGCCGATTCAATCGCGCCGCGCCCATGTTCGCTACGTACACGGAATCGACCTTCTGATCACCGAGGGCTGCGTCTTCCAACGCTCTGATCGCGGCCTCGCTCATGAGCTCAATCAAACTGAGATCGGATCGGCCGAATTTGGTCATCCCGGCGCCGATAATCGCTACTTCTCTCATGCCCGTTCTCCTTTCTCCCCCAGGACCTGTGCCTTCACCGTTTCCTCG
>CAZILO010000054.1:0-7518 GCA_964540085.1 uncultured Thermotogae bacterium | reverse complement strand
TGAGCCCGAGTTCATCGAAGATGGCTTTAGGAACAGTTACCTGACGATTGGTGCGAATCTTCACAACGGGCATATGCTCGCCTCCTTTGCAAAACAGTACGTTAATATTTTATTAGTTTAACAAAATATGTCAACCAGATGCTGCCGTTATGGAGTAGTTCAGTTTGTCTTGCAGAAAAATGGGGTCGGTGCTTTAGGTTTGAATCTTTTCTCACCCCGATAACGGGCGTGCGGTAGAAATTACACCTCGGGTTACAAGTTTGCCACATGCCGCTACGGCAGCGCGCTGCGGTCAGTAGCGCTGCCGGTAGATCGCGATGATGTCGCGCAGCATCGTCGCCGCCGATGGAACCGGGGACTCCTCGCGGATAGTCGCGGTGATCGTCCCGTAGATGTCGGTGTAGTAGACGATCCCCATCTCTTTTGTTCCAAGGCGGCCGAGGGGATGATCGGAAGGGAGAGACTGCGGTGAAACATGCAGGTCATAACCAGATGACGTTTCCGCCGCTACGGCGAGCAAGCGGAACTTCTTCCCGGCAGCGGTTGCTTCCCCCAGCTCATGCGAGGAGAGCCCACGAATCCCGGTGCGGTCGACGTCGGCCAGCGTTGCTGGCTGCCCTAACACGGAGTTCGCCAGGATGACAAGTTTCGCGGCGGCGTCCCATCCGTCGATGTCCCAGCTCGGATCGGCCTCGAGCGCCCCGGTCTTCTGCGCCTGTGCCAGCGCCGCGTCCCAGTCCGATCCCGACGCGAGAAGATCGAGGATGTATCCCGTCACCAGGTTGGGGACGGTTTCGATGCGCTCGATGTGCGCTCCACGCAGGTCGCGGGCTCCGATCGGGATCGCGGGCAGCCCGCCGGCAACTGTCCCATCGAACCGCAGCTGCACGTTGTGGTTCTTCGCCAGGGAAACCAGCTCCGTATAGGCAAGTACGATCGGCCCCTTGTTTGGAGTGACGACGTGCATCCCGTGGGAGAGGGCCGCCTTGACGTGCGACAAGCCGGGCTCGCCCCCGGATTGCAGGTTTACCGGGGTTGCCTCGCACAGGACATCGACGTCGCCGGTTGTTATGAGATCCAACGTGCTCGTGTCCGGGGTGCCCACCTCCGGGTAATTTCCGATCGAACCGGTTTCGCGCTTGACGCGGATGATCTCAGTTGGATCGAGCCCGGTCGGATCATAGGCGGTACCACGCGAGTCTGCCGCCCCGACGATTACGAGGTCAAGCCCGTACCGGTCGCGGAGTTGCTCCCGCTTTTCCGCGATGATTCCCGTAAATCGCAATCCCAGATTTCCCAGGCCGCTTACGATGATGCGAACTGTTTCATTCATGATTTGCCATTTATACCGCGGTCGGGACGTTACATCAATCCGCGCAGCCCGGATATTCCGCTTGCATTTCACGATCTATGTGTTTATCGGTAATCTGTTTGCGGAGGCGCAGTGAGAAGCGTGGTATATGTGTGCTTCGGCGCGGAAATAGGGGATGGCTGATGGATGTTAACTATATGGCGGCGGTTTTACTGGGTAAGCTCACCGCCGCGCTTATGCGAATGCTGCAGCGCGGTGGGACAGCGTTGCCGGGATTAATCGCCACCGCCATCGACAGCGACATCTTGAAGAAGGCAGCGCCTCATTTTACTAATGCCGTCATACTTGTCACCGGCACAAACGGCAAAACGACCGTTGCTAACCTGATTGGAAACATAGTCAAAACCGCCGGTTATTCCTGGCTGCACAACCATGCCGGGTCCAATTTGGAACGCGGGATAGTCAGCACCCTCCTGAAGAGCGTCCCCATCAGCGGAAAGCCCGGAACTGATATCGATTTTGGAATTTTCGAGTGCGATGAAGGGGCGCTGCTCAACGTCGCTCCCCAGTTCGACCACCCAATACTATTGTTCAATAATCTATTCCGCGACCAGTTGGATCGCTACGGCGAAGTAGAGGCGGTGCGTCAGAGTTGGATCAACCTGATCCGGAATTTGAAAAACGATCCGACAATAATTTTGAACGCTGATGATCCCGGGATAAGGTCATTAGGCGACCATATTGGCAACCGAGATAACGTGCTTTATTTCGGCATTTGCGATGGATACACCCCCGGTCAGGCTGAAACCGACGCGTTGTATTACGCGTCCGATTTTGTGCGTTGTCCTGTGTGTGGGGAGGAGTTAGCGTATTCCGCGAAGTTTTTCTCGCATTTGGGGGACTATCGCTGCGGAAATTGCGGTTTCACCCGCCCTGCACGTGACATCTGCCTCAACGATATACACGGAAACGAGTTAGAGATCCGCCTCCCCGGTGGATTGGCTCGCATCGAAACTCCATTGCGAGGATTGTTTAACGCGTACAATGTTCTGGCAGCGACGGCGGCGAGCTTGACCGCAGGGGTTGATTTACACGCGATCAAGCACGGAGTGAAGCGGTTTACCCCGGTGTTTGGCAGACAGGAGAGGGTGGAGTTCCGTGGCAAAACTTTGATCATATCCCTGGTCAAAAACCCCGCCGGGTTTACCGAGGTCTTAAAATCCCTGTTTCAGGACGAGACGGAAATTACGGCTGCCTTTGTTCTTAACGACAATATTGCTGATGG
Source organism: uncultured Thermotogae bacterium (assembly GCA_964540085.1). Taxonomy (GTDB): domain Bacteria; phylum Bipolaricaulota; class Bipolaricaulia; order UBA7950; family UBA9294; genus S016-54. Next base: position 4,921 of record CAZILO010000054.1, on the reverse strand, counting down.
GATGGATGTTTCATGGATTTGGGACGTAGACCTAACCCCACTCAAGCATAAAACCGCCACCGTTATTGTCGGTGGAACGCGAGCGTATGATATGGCAATCCGGCTCAAGTATGAGGAAATAAGCGATCCCAATCAGTTCATCGTTTGTGGTACCCCGGCGTGCGTTCTTGACAGTGCAGCACGTCAACCTACCCCACGGATTTATCTATTTCTCACGTACACCGCTTTATTAGGGCTAGAACACGAACTGTCGAAGCGGGGATATAAAAAATACTGGGAGGCATGATGGATTACCACCTTACCATCGCTCATCTTTACCCCAAGACAATGGGCACGTACGGCGATCGCGGAAACATCGTCGCGCTCGCTGTGAGATGCCGCTGGCGAAATATCGGGGTCACGATAGTGACGGCTGAAATCGGCGATGAAATTCCGGCGGCGGATCTTTACTTTTGGGGCGGGGGACAGGATCAAGAACAGAGTCTGGTGTCCGCCGACATGCACGGGGCAAAGGCGGATTTTCTGAGGAAGAAAGCCGAAACCTACACGCCAATGCTCGCAATCTGCGGAGGATATCAGCTGATGGGTAAATTTTACGCCGCGGACAGCCGCACGATACCGGGCATCAGTGTGCTGGACATTTACACTGAAGCGGGGCGGCACCGCATGATCGGCAATTCTTTGATTGCACTCGATCCCGCGTCACCCATTGCCGGAGAGCAGCGCGGCAGGACAGTGACCACCATTGTGGGGTTTGAGAACCACAGCGGGAGAACGTACCTGGGGCCAAAGACAACTCCGCTGGGAAGAGTAATAACCGGCTACGGCAACAACGGTCAGGACCGGTTCGAAGGCGCCGTCTACAAAAACGTGATCGGCTGCTACCAACACGGGCCGCTTTTGGTCAAGAACCACCATCTAACCGACTTTCTCATCCGCCGGGCGTTGGAGGTGAAGTACCGCACCGCGGTGGCATTGGCCCCGTTGGACGACACGCTGGAGTGGAAAGCGCACACCGCAATGGTCAAGAGATTGACGAGGACAAGATTCAGGCGTGGATTAAGGTGGGGCCTTAATTAACGCCCTGCGACCCGCCCGGTTGACCGGGCTGCTTAGTTCCAGCGGAAGGCGCGAACGGCTAGCTACGAATCTACGCAGGGCAGCGAACAGGGTTTTAGTAATCGAACTCATACTTTCCAACCCGGATCTTCTCGTTCGTTTTCTCCCCTGACCGCGGGCGTCGCAGCTCTACGAGATTTAAAACATTATAGCCTCTTTTCTTCAGAAAGCTTATTATCTTATCATTGCTTGGATGGATCCAATTGTAGACGGTATCGCTCCCAAGTTTTCGCGCCAGGCGTTCTGCTTCGGCGTACAGGGCAGAGCCGATCCCTTTCCGCCGGTGTTCAGGGGATACGAACAGGGACTCGGCCCAGACCACGTCTTCATCGACGCGACAGACCAGATACCCCACGATTCCCGAATCAGCGCTTTCGGCGACAAAGATTGGATAGCGACGGGTTCGGTAATATGCGAGTTCCTCCTTCGCTCGATCGCGGTTCGCTGGCCTGGCTTTGCCGCGCAACTCTCCTAGGGCAACGCGGAATCCGGCGATCAGTTCCACCAGTCGTTTTTCATCGCTCGGTTGAAACGGTCGTATCTTCATCACATTTTCCCCAAGGTCAGGCCTTCATCCTTGGCATTTCTTCGCTTCAGCCACCTACTTAGCAATGACGCTCACCGTAGAATAGTACAACTCTAACCTATCCGCCACTTCCTTGAGGGTGCATCCGGAGCTCGAACCGCCTGATGCATGCGCTCTACCTGCTTGAATCTGCCACCGTAAGCCAGTATTATGATTAATTTGTTAGGGGATGGAGTCCCCCGCATATCCGCCATTGGGCTAATGACTCCTGCCGAAAAAAGCGAGGTGGGAGTGGGACGAAAGTCGACTCTCTCCGCGCGGTAGCTTCGAGGAGTTCTGATGGCCGTGAAGTGCACGACCTTGCAGCCGGCATCCAGTGTGGATAACGCAGTGCACAATGCAAATCTTTACCGAGGAAACCCTTTCATAATTGTATTTCCCAGGTGGTCACCCGGTTTTGCTATTGATAGCTCACGTGCCCATCAACGTGACGGAGCGTTGACGATGCATGAAAGGAGGTTGCGATGAGTAGTGACCTCCAAGTCGACCTCATAAGCGAGCGCTCCACTAACCATGACGGGACTACGGCGAACAAGGCCCGTTCCGATGCCGTCCGGTTTCGCAGCATTCTGTTTCCACACCGCGGGGAGGAACAACAGCAGAAAGTGAAACAACCACCTGAGTTCTTTCGCGATTTGAATCTCGACCAGGTCGTGAGCGCGATCACTGCCAATTGGGATGAATTCGATCTCGCACCGTTCTTCTATACGCCCCTCAAGAATCGGGATAACATCGTCTACCGCCAGGAAGTGATGCGCGACCTGGAGAACGACAAAATAATGGGTGCAATTACAGAATTCACTGAGCGGATGCAGGTTACGCTTCGCTATCTGAACCACTCTCATGAACTCCATTACAAGCAACACCGTGAAGGGTGGTTTCTCACTTCCGCCCAAAATTACTGTGATACGATTGAACACCTCGCGCACGATCTGAATGAGCTTCCACTCGCGTCGCGCGGGCTTAAGGCGTTCCGAAGCTTTCTGGCGGATTACGTGCGGTCCACTGCTTTTACCAAGTTGGCAGCGGACACACACGCGGTTACGGATGAACTAGCGGCGATCCGCTATGTTCTTGTTATCCGGGGAAATCACATCACGGTACGCAACTACGATGGCGAGGAGGACTACAGCGTCACCCTGGAGGCGATATTCCGCAAGTTCCGGCGCGGCACGGTGAAAGACTATCGGCGCACCTTCAAGGGCGCGGGGATGAACCACGTCGAGGCGCAGGTGCTGGAGCGAGTGGCATTGCTAAACCCGGACGCGTTCAACCGGTTGGAGAAGTTCTGCGGCGATTATGCGGAATATACCGATCCCACGGTCCTCCAGTTCTATCGCGAGATTCAGTTCTACGTCGCTTATCTCAGTTACATTGGGGAGTTACGCCGCGCCGGCCTCAGCTTTTGCTACCCGCAGGTTTCGGATACCAGCAAGGAGGTGTCCGCCCACAATGCGTTCGACGTAGCGCTGGCTTACAACCTCGTCAAGGAACAGGGGCAGGTGGTGCCAAACGACTTTTACATGCATGACCCCGAACGGATTTTCATCGTGTCCGGTCCAAACCAGGGAGGCAAAACGACGTTCGCGCGTATGTTTGGGCAGATGCACTACCTGGCGAGCCTCGGGTGTCCTGTCCCCGGCACGGAGGCGCGGTTATTCCTGTTCGATAACATCTTCACCCACTTTGAGCGCGAGGAAGACATCACTAACCTGCGCGGCAAGCTGGAGGATGACCTGGTGAGGGTCAAACGCATACTGGACCAGGCAACGCCGCACAGCATTATCATCATGAACGAGATATTCGCCTCCACCACCATCAAAGACGCGCTTGCCCTGAGCAAGAAAGTGTTGGATCAGATATCGCAGCTTGATCTGCTGGCCGTCTGCGTCACGTTCCTCGATGAGCTATCAACGCTGAACGAGAAGACGGTCAGTGTCGTAAGCACGGTCGATCCGAACAATCCGGCCGTGCGCACATATCGATTGGTGCGCCAACCGGCCAATGGGCTCGCGTACGCCATTGCCATCGCGGAGAAGCATCGTGTTACCTACCACCAACTGAAGGAGCGGATCGGGAAATGAAGGCGCTGTTACTGCATCGGGACCGGGATTTCGACCTCGATCAGCCATTGGTGGAAAATGAGCCTGCGCTGATGCAGGACCTGGAGTTGGAGACGCTTCTCGATGCGATGGCAGATGGGGACGACTACCTCTTCGATGTGGCACACGTTGCTCTTATCTCCGGACTACAAAATGACGTTGACACAATTCTGTACCGCCAGGCGGCGCTCAATGATGCAATCGCCAACCCTGAGGTAGTGAGGGAGCTCTACGCCCTCGCGGTGGAAGCAATCGAACAAAAGCGCAAACAGCGACTGGGAATATTCACCCACAGCCCGAGTGGAATCCTGAATAGCGCGATCAGTTTGATCGAGATGTTCACCGGCATCCTGAGGAAGCTGCGGGATGTGGCCGTGGAACACAGCAACGAGTTCAAGTCGGAAGCGTTTACCGCTTTATTTACCACGTTAAAGCAGGAATTAAGCGACGACTATCTGGCGACGGTTCAAGAAACTCTCAAGGAATTGCGGTTCCGCTCCGGTGTCATCATCAGTGCCGAGCTCGGTATGGGAAATGAGGGCAAGAACTACACCCTACGCAAGCCCAAAAAAGCACGGGGATTCATGCAGCAGATCTTCTCCGCCCGCCATCCGTCATACTCGTTCTCCATCAATCCGCGCGATGAGGCCGGAGGGAGGGCACTGTGGGAGCTGCGCGATCGCGGGACGAACCTCGCGGTCAACGCGCTTGCCCAGTCCGCCGATCATATCCTCAGCTTTTTCCAGATGCTGCGGATGGAGCTGGCGTTCTACGTCGGAGCGTTGAACCTGTACAACCGGCTGACCGCTAAGGGAGAGCCGATCTGCTTCCCGCAGCCGTTCCCCGCCGGTACCCGCCGACTTCAATTCACCGGCATGTACGATGTCTGCCTGTCTCTCCACATGGATGAGCGCGTGGTCGGCAACACGGTGGATGCCAATGACAAGGGATTGATAATGATCACCGGCGCCAACCAGGGGGGAAAATCGACTTTTCTCCGCAGTGTCGGGGTGGCACAGTTAATGATGCAGTGCGGCCTGTTCGTAGGGGCGGAATCGTTCGCGGGAGAAGTGTGCCCCGGGCTGTTCACCCATTACAAGCGCGAGGAAGACAC
>CAZILO010000053.1:0-7758 GCA_964540085.1 uncultured Thermotogae bacterium | reverse complement strand
CTCGTTCGCGAGCAACGACAGGGCCCGCGTATCCGGGTGGGTGGAGTCTAAGATCGCGCTCATCAGCCGCTTCTCCGCCTGGGTCAGGGTATCGTCCGCGTCCCGCAGCTTGATGAACTCGTAATCCAGCGCGCCTGACCGCCCGAACAGCTTCTTCATCTGGTCGAGGAGGCCGGGCTCCTCCGGCTGGACCTCCTTGATCTTGATGTAACCGGCGACTGCCAGTCCGATCACCATCGCTGTGATGTCACGTAAATCGGCGCGGTCATCGATCAGGATCCCGGCCTCACCGGGGTGGATGTCCTTGGGCGGGGCAAACTGGGGGGCGATCGTCCCCTTGGCTGGGTCCTTGCCGACCTTAAACCACAGCGCGAACATTCCCAGCAATGCGATTATCGGCAGGCCGGCGTATTTGTTTGCCGACAGGAACCACAGCGCCCGTTGTCCGGCGGTCGGGGCAGCAATCCCTGCTTCGCTCCGCGGGATGGCAACGTCAATCGTCAGTCCCTCGCCGGGCATTAATGTCGTCTTGGTGGTGAATTGGAGCCGGCCGGAACTGTCCACTTGTGGTGGCGTGCCGCGCGTGCGTGACCCTAAGTACCCGACATACGACACCGCGCTTACGTCCTCGGGCTTTACTCCCGGTGGCAGGGTCACACGCGCCTCGGTGTGTTCGATCGGGAATTCCCACCGGTTACCGGTGACGTTCCAGTAGAGCTGGATGTAATCCTTGTGAAACAGAAGCGCGCGTGACACGGTGTAGGAGATCACGTACGTGTGATCGCCGGTGATCGTGCGATTCGGATCGCCGATGCGGATGCGGACATCGCTTCCATGATGGCTGATCGCGTATGGGACGGGCCCGCCGTCGAGTGTAACCCCGGTAACTTTAATCCCGATGGTGATTCGTTTTCCGGTGTTGGGAGAGCGATAGGAATACGTGATGTCACGGTAAATGCCATGGTGAGGAATTGTAAACGTGGCAGAGATTGTCTCGACAACATTCAGATCACCTGATTTGAGTACGGCGATGGAACTATTGAAGTCAGTGATAGTGATCGCCTGGGTGACGACACTAAATAAGACGATAGCTGCGAGAAATAGCCACGCTCGTTTCATCAGAAGCTCACTTTCGGTGCTTTACGTTCTTCTTCTCCCGTCAAAGTGTAAAACTCCCGCGGGGTGAAGTGGAACATGCCGGCGATTATGCTCTGGGGGAACAGCCCGATATGTGTATTCAGGTCGCGCACCACCGCATTATAGTACATGCGCGCGCGCTGAATCTGGTCCTCGGTCTCTTCCAGCGTTTGCTGTAGTTGTTGGAAGTTCTCGTTTGCCTTAAGTTGCGGATAATTTTCCACCACCGCGAACAGGGATTTTAGCGCCTCTTTCAGCCCTGCCTCGGCCTGTGCCTTCTCCTTGGGTGTTGTCGCCCCCATTGCCGCCGACCGCGCCTTGGCGACGTTTTCGAATACCCCCTTCTCGTGGGCGGCGTACCCTTTGACCGTCTCCACCAGATTGGGGATCAGGTCGTACCGGCGTTTCAACTGGGTATCAATGTCGCGCCATGCCTCCTCGGCTCGGATCCGCAGCCGGATAAGCCGGTTGTAGACCAAAATTCCCCATCCGAAGAGGATAATGATGACAACGATTGTGATTGTGCCTGCACTCATTTTTCCTCCCTCAACATGATAGTCAGTCAATTCTACCGTGGCCGAGGTGATAAACCAAAACGCTGCCCGTTCCGGCTTTGCAAACAAGGTGACCGGATGGTATAGTCCCGGCGATCCTTTTTGTATAACGGAGGCAGACCATGCATGATCGATTATTTACCCCCGGCCCGACCGAAGTCCGGCCGGAGATTCTTAAGGAACTTTCTACCCCCCAGATTCACCACCGGTCCCCGGAGTTCGGGGCGTTGTACGCCGAGATTCAGCCGAAGCTGCAACAGCTCTTGTACACGAAGAATCCGGTGTTCTTGTTTACCTCCTCCTCGACCGGAGCGATGGAGGCGGCGGTGACGAATTTGGTTGCCAAACGCTGTTTAAACCTGATAAACGGCGCGTTTTCCAAGCGTTGGCATGAAATCACAGTCGGAAATGGCGTTCCGTGTGACGCATTCGCGATCGACTGGAACGTCGCGATCAAACCGGAGATGGTCGACGAACAATTGAAGACAGGAAAGTACGACGCAGTTACTCTCGTTTTGAATGAAACCTCGACCGGCATGATGAACCCGGTGGCCGACATTGCGGAGGTTGTTAAGCGCTATCCCGATGTGTTTCTGCTTGTCGATGCCGTAAGCGGAATGGCCGGGGTGAAAATCGATACCGACGCATGGGGGCTTGACTTCGTCCTTGCCGGCGTGCAAAAAGCGTTCGCCCTTCCTGCCGGGCTTGCCGTCGCTGCGGTTTCGGAACGGGCACTCGCCCGGGCGAAGACCGTCCCGCCGCGCAGCTACTACTTCAACCTTCCTAATATGTACAAGTACCATCAGCGCAACCAGACTCCATCTACACCGGCAATCCCGCATTTGTTCGCGTTGAACGCTCAGCTCGATGCCATGCTCGCTGAGGGGCTGGAGAACCGGTTCGCCCGCCATGAAAAGATGGCGAAGATCGTACAGGCATGGGCGAAACAATACTTTGACATCTACCCCGAGGAAGGGTACTGGTCGAAAACTCTGACCTGTGTGGAAAACACGCGCGGGATATCAGTCAGCGATCTGATCGATCAGTTGGTGGCCGGCTATCACGTGCGCATCTCGAACGGTTACGGCGCGATCAAGGAAAAGACATTCCGCATTGCTCACATGGGTGACACTCAGCCCGACGAGATCCTGGGTCTGCTCGCGGCAATAGAAGAGGTGCTCGGCCTGTAAAAAAGGAGGAAAATATGGCGTTTCGTGTGCTTGTCTCCGATCCGCTTGCCCAAGACGCGGTGGAGGCGATGAAAGGTGCCGGGTTGGCAGTCGACGTTAAGACCGATATGTCGCCGGAGGGACTAATCGCAGTAATCCCTGATTACGAGGCGATCATCGTTCGTAGCGCGACCAAGGTGCGCACAGCAGTGATCGACGCGGCGGCGAATCTGCGGCTGATCGTCCGTGCCGGAGTCGGGCTCGACAATATCGACGTTGAGTATGCCCGGTCTAAGGGGATTGAGGTGCGCAACACTCCGGGAGCGAGCACGAACTCGGTCGCTGAGCTGACCCTCGGCCACATCCTGTCGCTTGCTCGCCACATCGGGCGCGGTACGGTTTCCCTCAAGAGCGGAAAGTGGGAGAAAAAAGCGCTCAAAGGGGTGGAGATTGCGGGAAAGACGCTGGGAATTGTCGGGATCGGCCGCATCGGCCAGGCGCTCGCTAACAAGGCGCACGCTCTCGGGATGACCGTGATTGCGTTCGATAAGTTCATCAACAAAAGCCCGCTTCCCGACATCGTTACAATGGTTCCGTTCGAGAGGCTGCTTGCAGAGAGCGATTTCATCTCACTTCACATCCCGTTTGATCCGAAGGAAGGTGCGGTGATCGGGAAAGCGCAGTTCGAACAGATGAAGGACGGCGTACGGATTGTGAACTGCGCTCGCGGTGGGATAATTGATGAAGGTGCACTCGCTGCCGCCCTTGCATCGGGGAAAGTTGCCGGTGCTGCACTTGACGTGTTCGCGACCGAGCCGCCGGACGTCAACTCCCCGCTGTTCGCGCAGGCGAATCTGTCGCTCACCCCACATATTGGGGCGTCTACTGTTGAGGCACAAAGTCGGGTAGGAGCCGAAGCGGCGAAGATCGTGATCGAGTTTGCCAACAGATAGGGGAAGGTAATGGCACGCATCATTCCATTTCGCGGCTACCGTTATAACCCCGATGTGGTGGGGGATATAAGTGCAGTCGTGACACAGCCGTACGACCGTATCGGCGAGAAAGAACAGGAAAGCTACTACGCGCGCAGCCCGTACAACATCGTGCGCATCATCAAGGGAAAGCCGCAGCCCGGCGACGATGGGGAGAACGTCTACACCCGCGCAGCCCGGTTTCTCTCCGAGTGGATCGAGAAAGGGATCCTCAAGCGCGATTCCGAACCGTCGTTCTACGCCTATCACCAGGAGTACGAATTCGGCGGCAAAAGGCTCGTGCGCAAGGGGGTGATCGCCCTCGGAAAGCTGGAGCCGGAAAAGGTGCATGCCCACGAGCGGACTTTGAAGGGGCCGAAGGAGGACCGGCTGAAGCTCTTACGCGCCACCGAGGCGAATTTTGGCCACATCTTCATGCTCTACTCCGACCCGGCCCGTCGTGCCGATACCGCGGTTGCGGCGGCGACCGAAGGGGTCACGCCGACGATTACGGCGACCGATGATTTTGGGAACGCGCATCGGGTATGGCGAATCACCGACCAAGAGGTGATCTCCGCGGTGCAGGACGCCCTTGCTAACAAAGATCTGTACATTGCCGATGGCCATCACCGTTATGAGACGGCGGTCAATTTCATGCACGAGTGCCAAAAGAAGGGATGGCGGCCGGCAGCGCCGGAGTCGTTTGATCATCGCATGATGACGCTATTCAATATTGATGAACCCGGGATGACGATTCGCCCCATCCATCGGTTAGTGCACGGGATCGCCGGTTTCAATCCGGAGGAATTCGTCGCAAACGCGCGGGACGACTTCGCGGTCGTCGAACATCCGGACCGAGCAGCGATGGAGGCGGCGGTGCAGAAAGGGAAGGCGCGGCACACGTTCGGGGTCTACACCGGAAAGAAGTTTTACACTTTTACCCTGCGCGATGAGGCACTGATGGACCGGCTGATTGCGGATCACTCTTCAGATTGGAAGCGGCTCGACGTCGCGATTCTCCACGCCGCCGTTCTCGAACGAATCCTGGGAATTGACGCACATGCCCTGGAGGAACAGCGGAATATCACCTACACCCGCGATCCGGACGCGGCGATCGCTCAGGTCAATGCCGGTGCCGAGCAGATCTTTTTCATGCTCAATCCGACGCGCCCGCAGGAGGTGATCCGGGTTGCCGACCACGGGGAGAAGATGCCACAGAAGTCGACCGATTTCTACCCCAAACTCCTCACCGGCCTTGTGATCACCAAGCTTGAGATCGACAAGGGATGAACGTCCTCGAGTTGGCCCGGTCGCGGAGGTCGGTGCGTCAATTCCGACCTGATCCGGTTCCCGCCGCGGCGATCCGTCGCATCATCGCTGCCGGGCATCTTGCCCCGTCAGGGGCGAATCGGCAACCGTGGCGGTTCGTGGTGGTGGATGACCCCACGATAAAGCGCACGATCCGCGACGAATGTGAAGCGGCGGAACGACGGTTTCATTCCCGTGCGCCACGAGAATTGATAGAATGGATGAACGCCCGTGGAATCACCGCGACTAAGCCGTTTCTTGTGGATGCACCATATCTCATTTGCGTCTTCTACGACGCTCACGAGCTGTACCCGATTCACTCGACGTGGCTCGCGGTTGGATTTATGCTCCTTCAGATTACAGAAGAAGGGTTGGGAACGGTTACCTACACCCCGGCCGGGGTTGACTTGAACCGGATCTTGGCGGTGCCGCCGCAGTTCAAGCCGACGGTCATCCTTCCGGTCGGGTATCCTGCTGTTGATCGGGAATCGCCGGCGCGCCGGCCCATTGCGGAGATTGCGTTTCTAAACCGGTTTGGGAACCCGATTTAATGGTGCTCCATCCGTGCCCCGGTTCCGAGTCCGGGAATGTGCACTTTACGCTCCAGTAACCGCAATAGCTGCGTGATCACGAACACAATTGCGAGGTAGAACAGAGCTACAACGATAAACACTTCAAAGTATTTAAAATTGCCCGCCGCAATGCGGTAGCCTTCCCCCATTAGGTCGAGCACGGTGACCATGTACACGATCGACGTGTACTTGAGCATGAGGATGAGTTCGTTGGACCAGGACGGGATCACGATTCGTAATGCCTGGGGAAGGATGACGTAACGTAATGCCTGTGGGAGGGTCAGGCCGAGCGCGCGTGCAGCCATAAGCTGTCCTTGCTTAACCGCCTGAATTGCGCCGCGGAAGTATTCGGCCTGATAGGCAGCGGTGTTCAATCCAAGCGCGAGGATTCCACTGATCAGTGCCGGGAGCACAATCCCCCACGTCGGCAGCCCAAAGTAGACAAGGAATAGTTGTACCAGCAGCGGCGTGCCGCGGAAAAACTGGATGTACGCGCTCGCCAAGATGCTCAGCCATCGTGGACCGTATACCCGCATCATCGCAAGCCCGAGCCCGAGCACAATTCCCACCATGATGCACACAACCGTGATCTCAAGAGTGATCACCAAGCCGTGCGCTAATTGCGGAAGCCAGCTCCACTCAAATACCAGTCCCATCAGGCGGTCTCCCCGTATAACTCAGTGATCTTGTGGAGAAATTCTCCAGTGCGGGCGTTCTGAGGCGAGTTGAACAACTGGTCCGGTGGTCCCTGTTCCACAATCACTCCGTGTTCCATAAAGATGATCTCGTCAGCCACCGACCGGGCGAATCCCATCTCGTGCGATACGACGAGCATTGTCATCCCTTCCTTGGCGAGGTCGATCATCACTGTCAACACTTCGCCGATAAGCTCGGGATCGAGCGCGCTTGTTGGCTCATCGAACAGGATCAGCTTGGGAGACATCGCAAGGGCACGCGCGATCGACACCCGCTGCTGTTGTCCGCCGGAAAGCTGCGCGGGGTAAGAATCGGCCTTGTCCGCGAGCCCGACGCGTGCGAGTTCTTCCAACGCCAATTTGTTCGCTGCATCCTTGGTCATCTTTTTTACTTTCATCGGTCCAAGGCGAACGTTGCCCAACGCTGTGAGGTGAGCGAACAGATTGAAATCCTGAAACACAAATCCCATTTGCGCACGCAGCTTATTGATATTCGCCTTAGGATGCGTTACTTCCTCTCCGTCGAGCCATATCCTTCCTTTCTCCGGTGGACTCAATTGATTGATACAGCGCAGCAGGGTCGATTTGCCAGTGCCGGACGGGCCGATTACCACCTTCGTTTCCCCCCGTTCTAGCGAGAACGAAATGCCCTTAAGCACCTCCTCGCGGCCGTAGCGCTTGTGAACATCCTCTACCTGCAACAGTGTCATTTGGTGCGCACCGTTCCTTCCCCCATCATCTGTAACCCGGGAATCCGCAATCGTCCTTCCAGCCAACCAAGCCCGCGGTTGCCGGCGTAGGTCAGCACGAAAAATATCACTGCCACCGTGATGTATGCGAGCATTGCCAGATTGTAGTGGCGCACCATGATGTAGCGCGCGTGACGCAGCACCTCGTTCAGCCCGACCGCATACGCGAGGGTGGTATCCTTAACCACGGACGAAAATTCGTTAGACCATGCGGGAATAGCGAGGCGAAACGCCTGCGGGAGGATAACGTAGCGGATCGCTTGTGCCCGTGTCATTCCCATCGACCGTGCTGCCGACATCTGTCCGCGCGGCAGCGCTTGGATCGCGCCGCGGAAAATTTGCGATTGATACGAGGACGACCGGAACCCCAATGCTAGTGTCGCTGCAAAAAACGGCGATAAGTTGATCCCAAACTCTGATAACCCAAAATAAAACAATATAAGTAGCACCAACGCTGGGATACTGCGGAACACCCACTCGTATCCCATCGCTAGATAACGTGGCCCCCGTCCGCCGTACACCTCGAGCAATGCGACTACGGTGCCGACAACCAACCCCACACTGATGAGTGCGAGCAACAATTCAATATTAAGCAGGGTGGCG
>CAZILO010000052.1:1323-7804 GCA_964540085.1 uncultured Thermotogae bacterium | reverse complement strand
CCGGGGAGACGAAGCGGAACGAGGAGGTGCGGGAGGAGAACTACTTCCGCATTGGCCGCCGCTATGGTCGGTTCCAGCACGTTTTCCCGCTTCCCGCCGATGCAGTGGATAAGGGCGGGATTAAAGCACGGTTCGAGGACGGGATCCTGCGGGTGACCGTTCCGCTCAAGGAATCCCTCAAAGAGAAGGAAAAGCCGATCGAGGTAAAGGTGGAATAGAACCGGTTATCGGTTTAGCCCCGGGCGTACGTCCGGGGCATTTTTTGTTTATAATGGCGGCGAGGAGGGACGTATGCAAATTGGATCAGTGAATAGAGTGCGGCTTGGCCAGTTTCCAACACCGCTGCAGGAACTTGGGAATTTGGCGCAGGCGCTTCACGGGCCGCGGATATTTATAAAGCGGGACGATTTGGACGGATTGGGAACAGGGGGAAATAAGCTGCGCAAGCTGGAATACGCGCTCGCCGACGCACACCGGGAACAGGCAACCGCCATCATCACTACCGGAGCGATCCAGAGCAATCATGTGCAACTGACCGCCGCTGCCGCTAACCGCCGCGGGCTGAAGACGTACTTGATTCTGCGCGGTGAAAAGCCGGATCAGGCTACTGGTAATCTGTTTCTGGATCGGCTCCTCGGTGTGGAGGAAATCCGGTATGTGCCCGATACGCCTGGGATTGGGGATGACATCCGTGCATCACTCCTAGAGGATGCAGTGAACCAACTGACAATGGAGCTACAGGAACGGGGGGAGACGCCGTATTACATCCCAAATGGCTGCAGCGGGATCCATGGCGCGTTGGGATATTCCGGGTGCGTGTATGAGATTGTGGGGCAACTGCATGAGCGCAATCTTGCCCCTGATTACATTGTGACTGCGTGTGGTACGGCCGGGACCCAGACCGGGCTCATCCTTGGTTCGATTCTGTACAGCCATGGTGAGATCAAGGTCATCGGAATGAGCGTGGCTCAAGAGAAGGCGAAGGTTGAGGATAGAATTGCGCGCAATCTGGACGAGGCGGCGGAATTTCTCGGGCTGCGGCTGAACCGGGATGAGATTCATGGCGCGATTACAGTCTACGACGACTACATCGGACCGGGTTACGGCGCTCCCACTCCGGCGATGCAGGAAGCGGTGAAGCTCGTGGCGAAAACGGAGGGAATCATCCTCGATCCGGTGTATACGGGTAAAGCGATGGCGGGATTGATCGATCTCATTCGCACTGGATTCTTCACGCCGGATGATACCGTGGTGTTCCTCCACACCGGCGGCATCGGCGGCTTGTTCGCCCCTGTCCAGATGGCGGCGTTACAGCAGTGACTATCCTCGATAGCGGTGGGTGATTGGGAACCGCCGTCCGATCCCGAACGCCTTAGGGGAGACCTTGATTACGAGTGGAAGCTGATTTCGTTTGTACTCGTTGCGGTAATAACGGCGGAGAACGTCATCCACGACTCGCTCTGGGTGGCCGTGCGCGATTAGCTCATCGCGGGCCGCGTTTTGCTCAATTAGCTCGTGCAGGATCGGGTCGAGGACGGAATAAGGAGGGAGGTCGTCATCATCGCGCTGCCCGGGCCGCAGTTCAGCGGTGGGGGGCTTCTCCTTGACGTGGGGCGGGATCACTGCTCCCAATCGATCTGCAAGTGCGTACACGTCCGTCTTCAGCAGGTCGCCGATCGGCGCAATCGCGCCCACCGTATCGCCGTATAGAGTGTTATACCCAACTGCGATCTCCGATTTATTGCCGGTTGCGAGCACGAGGGCGTTGTGAGTGTTGGCAATCGCCATCAGTAGCGTTCCCCGAATCCGCGCCTGCAGGTTCTCTCCGGCAAGCTCGGTCGGGGGCTCCGGCAGTGCATTCCACGCCGCTTCCACCATCCCGGCGATCGGCGCTTCCAGCAGTTTGATGCCCAATCTGCGCGCCGTTTCCGTCGCATCAATTCGACTTTCGTCCGCAGTGATCGCGCTTGGCATAAACACAGCCGTTACCGCATCCTTCCCGAGCGCTTCGACCGCCAACGCGGCGACAACGGCGGAGTCGATCCCGCCGGACAGGCCGATCAAAACATGCGCAAATCCGTTCTTCGTGACGTAGTCTCGGATTCCAGTAACAATTGCACGATGGATGAGCTCGATCCGGTCCGGGTGTGTCGCGGCGATCGGCTGGTGGTGGTCGAGATCGAAGACGTACATGCCTTCCTCGAAGTACGGGGCCTGAAACAGGAGCCGGCCGTTCGGCGACATGACGAAGCTTCCGCCGTCGTACACGATCTCATCCTGACCGCCGACCCGATTGACGTATACGAGCGTTACCCCGTTTTCCCGCGCTCGTCGTGCCACCAGGCGATGGCGGATCTCCCCTTTGCCCGCAAAAAACGGGGACGCGGAGATGTTCACGATGATATCTGCCCCCAGACTGGCCTGGGTGTCGGTTGGCCCGTTCTCCACCCACACGTCCTCGCAGATGTTGATCCCAATTTGGTTATCGGCGACGGTGAATACTTGCGCCCCCGCCCCCGGGGTGAAGTAGCGCTTCTCCGCATACACGTCGAACGACGGCAAGTTCAGCTTACGTTCCTCGCCGACGATGCGCCCGTCCGTGATCAGAAAAGCGGAGTTGTAGAAATCGAATCGGGCCCCGTCAGTCAGTGAAGATGGGTCAGTGAGGTTGCCGGCGGCGCGGGCACTGGCTGAAATCCCGCCGACAATTACGCTAATCCCGTGCGTCTTTTCCGCAATGTCAGCGAGTGCGGTTTCCACCTGCTGCATGAACCCGGGGCGCCACATCAAGTCAAACGGGAAATAACCGGGAAGCGCGAGCTCGGGGAACACGACAAGGTCACACCCGGCGGCGCGAGCGCGTTCAATGTTGGCAATGATCATGCCGGCGTTGGCGGCGATGTCCCCGACGTGCGGATTTAGCTGAACTATTCCCAGGCGCATGGCCGCATTATAGGGCCGAGGGCGGATCCAGTCCAACCGCGGTGTACAACCGTTGTATCTCGTTTCGCCCCAGTCGTGCGATTTCCCCGGGAACGGCACCTGCAGCCAGGCGTACGGGTCCAATCGCCACTCGCCGCAATCTGGTTACTGTGAACCCGAAGTGCGCGAACAAGCGCTTTACCTCGTGGTTGTGTCCTTGCCCCAACGTTACGACTGCCTTCCGCCCGGCGATACGTCCATCAACGATCCGCAGTTGATCGCCCGCGTCATCGATCCCGGCGCGCATCCGTGCGAATACCGCCGTTATCTGAGTCGCTGTCAGCGGTGGGGTGGTCCACACGTGGTAGGTCTTTTTCACCCCGTAGCGGGGGTGTGTCAATCGGGAGACGAGGACGCCGTCATTGGTGAGGAGCATGAGCCCTTCCGCATCGCGATCAAGCCGGCCCGCCCATGTGTAGCCGATAAACCCCTCGGCGCGCATGATCCGGCCGACTGTATTCCCGGTGTGAGGGTCATCGTGTGAACACAGAACACCGCGCGGTTTGTAGTACCGATACACCCGGTACCGCCGTGGGAGTAAACACAGCGGTTGGCCGCGCAGGTAGATTGTGTCCGCACTCGAAACCTCGGCAAATGGATCGGTAATCGGGCCGGTTTCCGATTCCACCTCACTGGCGCGGATCAATGCTTGCGCTCGCCGCCGGGATATCCCAGCTGCTGTCTGCACCACCTGCCACAGTTTCATGCGCCCTCCCGATATCGAGTAGACGTTCGCTGTTGCCCCGGAGTCAACCATACTTCCTTCTCTCGGACAAATCCGGTATCATTTGCAACACGATGAGTATATCCATTGAAGAAATCCCCCTTGGAGACCGCCGCCTGCGCCAGTTTGCCGTAGTTCCATGGCGGCTTCATTACGGCGACCCCAACTGGACGCCACCGTTACGTGCCGAGCTTCTCGGGAGCAAGCTGTTCCGCATCACCGGACTTCTCACCCCCGCGCATCCCTACCACCACGATGCTGAAGTAACTCATTTTATCGCGCGCGACAGCGGCCGGCTCGTGGGACGGGTATCAGCGGCAGTTAATCATCGCTTTAACCAGCATTATAACGATCAAATTGGGTTCTTTGGTTTTTTTGATGCGGTAAACGATTACGGTGTTGCCGCGGCTCTGCTCGATCGCGCCCGCGATTGGTTGACCGCGCACGGAATGCGGGCGATGCGTGGTCCGGGTGGATATTCGGCCGCTACTCATGAGCCGTATCAAGGGGTGTTAATCGACGGGTACGAATATCCCCCCACGGTCGAGCTGACCCACAACCCGCCGTATTACGACGCTCTTCTCACGCGATACGGCCTTACTAAGGTGAAGGATTACCACGCGTACTGGATCGAATTTGATGGTTGGGCCAACGAGCGGTTGAACAACCTGGCGGAGCAGGTACGGGAACGGCGGGACATTACAACCCGTCCCGTCGATCTCAAGAATGTGCGTGCTGAGGTCGACCGCATCGTCACCATTTACAACGAGGCATGGGCCAACAACTGGGGATTTCTCCCCCTGACCGATGCTGAAGCAGAAGCGATGGCCGAAAGCCTGGCCCTGATCGCCGATCCCGGGCTCATCAGGTTTGCGTATGTTAACGGTGAGCTCGCCGCAGTACTCGGGGCGCTTCCCGATCCAAATGTTCCTCTGCGTCCGCGCTGGAATCGTTTGCTAGACAACGATCTCGCCCGTATTACCCGTCTTCTTCTCACCCGCCGGCGGATCAAACGGACGCGGCTCATGTTCTTCGGAATTCGCCCCGGATTCCGCAAGCTCGGAGTGGACGCCGTTTTATTCCACGACGTGTTGTCGTACGGGCTTGCCCACGGGTATCGCAGCTGTGAGCCATCGCTCCTGCTGGAGGATAACGACCTCATCCTGCGGGCGTCGGAGTTTATGGGCGGACGTCGCTACAAGACGTGGCGGATTTACGAGATGCCACTTGCCTGAGTCCGTCCCGGGGGTTGGGAAACGACGCTAAGCACTCGTTTCACCACGGAAGCGGGCAGAGAACGAGCCTCAATTATATGCTGTTCGTTAACCAACTTTCGCCATGTGGCTTCCATCGTTTTGTCAACACGACCACGGGCTGCCTCCACGATGTCAGCAAGCTTCTCCCCGAGTGAGAACCAGTGGGCAATATCAGTTTGAATCCGGCGGTCGGTCCACAGCGCGCGGAGGCCGATCAACGCCTCGGGGACGCGCAGCCACAGTACGAGAAAATTGTCGAGATAATCCTGGGCATAGTCGGGGTAACTCAGGTTGGAGAATAGCCAGATGTCATGGCGCGGGAGTTCTGCACCGAGGAGGAGCGGGGCGATATACGGATTCTGGAAGAATCCCCGCCGCCATTGCTGTAGTGCCTCCTCACCGCGGCCAGCTTGGAACAACGCTAATCCCCACGAGAATAGGTAATGCGGGTCGGGAACGTCGTCCGAGTAATTGCGGGCATAATGGTCATAGGCGCGCATCGCTCCGACTAAATTACCGTCAAGTTGGTACAGGGGGGCAATAAGGTACCGCACTCCTTGATTGTCGTTCGGATTAAGTTTGAGGAGTGTCTCGTACTCGGCGATCGCCTTGTGCACCCGCCCGGTCTGCCAATATATCCACCCCAACCCGTAGCGGGCGCGCATGTACGGGCGCGTGGAGATGTCGCTCCACCACGCGAATTTATCCGGTGATTCGCTTCCCAGCTTGTCCCGTGCTACTTGATACGCCTTCTTGTAACGTCGTTCCGCCTCGGCAAGATCGTCGTCCATCTCGGCGAGATAGGCGAGGCCGTTATGGGCGTCGGCCAAGGTTGGATCGAGGAGGAGTGCGGTCCGGAACGACCGTGATGCGGCGCGCTTCTCATCCGGCTCGTCGGAATGATCGAGCGCTTCCCAGCCGTCGTACACTAGGTCCAACGGTGAGACCGGGGCATCGCGCTCGGGCTGTGGGTTTATCCCGAGTACGAGTTCGGCGAGGGGAACGTCGGCAGGCAATTCGGGATTTTCCCGTTCCACCTCAGCTCGCAGCGCGGACGGAACGAACCGTACATCCAGTGTACGCAGATCAAGTGTTTCCATTATCAGATTGAACTTCTGGCCGACGGTGGCGGGTGAGACATGGAGGAGAATGGCGGCGTCGGTTTGGGACAGCTCGCCGAACACCATGCGGGAGAACGCGTACAGCACCCCCGCCGCCCATGTCTCCGGCTTGCGGGTGCGGCCGAGGTCGTGTTCCGCTGCAAACGCGTGCCATAATTTGAGGTGGCTATCCCGAATTGTGTCGGACATCCGCCCGCTGGCAACCGCACGCAATACCCGCTCCACTTCCTGTGCCACGTGCTTATGGCGTGCCGATACCTGTTCGCTCATTGTTATTTCACCATCTCCGTGTAATTTTCGGGTAAGAGGATAGCCGGAGCGGTGATGTTCGGCAACCTTGGCCAAAATGTGACCGCGGGGTTCACCCGTCACCGTACAAAATTCAATGGTAGACCCCA
>CAZILO010000052.1:0-1223 GCA_964540085.1 uncultured Thermotogae bacterium | reverse complement strand
CCGAGGGCGAAGTACGTGCGTACGAGCTTGACGAACTTCTCCACCCCATCGGAATCAGCAAGGAGCTTGGGGGTTAACTTCTGGTTGAGGAGCGTCCCGCCGGTGCGGAGGTGATCCATCTTCGCTGCCGATAGCAACGCCGCTGTCGGGCCGTTGCGGTCCGCGCCTTGCACCGGTGAGATCCCCTCGGAGAGCGGCCTCTCGGCGTGGCGGCCGTCCGGGGTCGCCCCGGTTACCGCCCCGAAGTAGACGTGGACCGTGGTTGGGAGCAGGTTGATCCGGTACTCCCCTCCGCGCATGTTCGGCCGCCCGTCGATCGCGGCGAAGTACGCCGCGAACACGCGTTTCATCACGTCGTCGGCGTAATCGTCGTCGTTTCCGTACTTCGGGGTCTTGTTCACCAAAATCTGGCGAAGCGGCTCGGCCCCGGCGAAGTCATCCTGCAAGGCTGTGAGGAGCGCGTCCATCGTAACATCCTTGTGATCGAATACGTGATACTTGAGTGCAGTGAGGGAGTCGGTCATCGTCCCCAGCCCGACCCCCTGGATGTAGCTTGAGTTGTAGCGTGCTCCCCCGGCGTGGTAGTCGAGCCCATGGTCGATACAATCGTCGACCAGGAGCGACAGGAACGGGGCGGGCATGTACTTTGCGTACAGCCGCTCGATCACATTGTTCCCCCTGATCTTGATATCGATGAAGTGGCGAAGCTGCGTTTCATAAGCGGAGAACAGCTCGTCGAAGGAAGTGAACTCCCATGGATCGCCGGTGGCAGGGCCGATCCGCTCCCCGGTGCGCGGGTCGATCCCGTTGTTCAGGGTGATCTCGAGGACCTTGGGCATGTTGAAGTAGCCGGTGAGGATGTAGGCCTCCTTCCCGTAGGCGCCGGTCTCGACGCACCCGCTTGATCCGCCGCTGCGGGCGTCGGCGATCGACTTCCCCTGACGGAGGAGCTCCCCCACGATCGCATCGGCGCTGAACAGCGACGGCTGGCCGAACCCGGTGGCGATGATCTCCGCCGCCCGGGCGAGAAACCGGTCCGGGTTCACTTTCGAGACCTGGATCCGCGCGTTTGGCTGGATCAGCCGCATCTCCTCGACGACGTCGAGGATCAGGTAGCTCAGCTCGTTCACCGCATCTTTCCCGTCCGGAGTCAGCCCGCCGGGATCGACGGTGACGAAGTCGGTGTAGGTTGCGCTCTCCTCCGCCGTCACCCCGACCTTGGG
>CAZILO010000051.1:0-7931 GCA_964540085.1 uncultured Thermotogae bacterium | reverse complement strand
CCCTGAGCTACGGGCGCATGTGTACGGAGGGACGGGGATTCGAACCCCGAAGCCCTTGCGGGCGTACCGGTTTTCGAGACCGGCTCCTTGCCATTCGGTCATCCCTCCATCCCGAATGTTAGATGGTCAGCACAAAAACTGCAACCACGCCAAATCAGTAACAGGAATTTGCGCCGATGGATACCGCACCGGTGGCAGTAGCGGTGGCGCCGGCATCATCGGTGACCGTAAGCGTGACAATATACTGTCCCGTCTGCTGGTACGTGTGTGACACCCGAGCGCCGCTTCCGGTGGTACCGTCGCCGAAATTCCAGTCATAGCGCACAATGTAACCGTCGGAAGCGCGCGAATACTCGCCGTTAAACTCGATGGGGACACCAACCTTCCCGCCGGAGCATGAAGGTAGGCCGGTGATCACTGCCAGAGGGACGTCCGCACCGCCGCATGTACCGCCGGAACAGCCACCGCCGCTTGACGCGCTCACGTTAACCGCATGCCGGACGACGGTCGTTGCACCGGAATCGTCGGTCACTGTAAGCTTAATCACGTAGTATCCCTTTTCGGTGTAGGAGTGAGTCACCTTTACGCCGTCGCCGGTGGCGCCATCGCCGAACTCCCAGTGATAGCTGACCACTTTGCCGTTGGGATCGTATGATCCGGAGGCGTCGAATTTGACCGCGGTGTTCACTGTTGGCGAGTCAGTGCTGATCGAAAAATTAGCGACCGGTGGTGCATTTTTCACCGTGATTGCTACCTGTTGCGAAGCGAATGCGCCCTTGTTATCAATGACGGTGAGTTTGACCAGATACGTGCCGGGGTAGTCGTAAGTGTGGGTTCCCTTTTCAGTGTTGAGCGGGGTTGAATTGTGCGAATCGCCGAAGTCCCAATGATACTCCGTTATTTGCCCGTCGTCGTGGGAGTAATGGGCATCAAACGACACGGTCAACGGTGCATCTCCGGATAGCGGCGAGGCGTCAATTACCGCCACTGGTGGTTGATTGACCAATCCATCCATTATGTTGTTCAGAGTGCAACCAGTGAGAATAACCGGCAGCGCTAACAGTGCGAGTAGTATCAGGCGTTTTATCTTCATCTGTCACTTCCTTGAGCTATTTCTGACTGCCATTGATCGTCGTGTCACCACCGCTGATATCCGAATTGCATGGTGGGCCACCAAGGATGTTGACCTGTTGTGTGTAGCTTGTCTTGTTTCCGTCGTTATCCGTGACGGTGAGAACGACATTGTACGTCCCCGGCCAGATGTAACGGTGCTTCACGATCTTTCCCGTGCCGGTGGTGTTGTCGCCAAAGTTCCAGTCGTAGGACACGATCTCGCCGTCATCGGTCGACTTGGAGGCGTCGAATGTAATCCACTC
Organism: uncultured Thermotogae bacterium; assembly: GCA_964540085.1. Lineage (GTDB taxonomy): Bacteria > Bipolaricaulota > Bipolaricaulia > UBA7950 > UBA9294 > S016-54. The sequence goes on along the minus strand of CAZILO010000051.1, from coordinate 6,555 downwards.
GCTCGCGCCGACGATGTACTTGTCATTCAATTTGCTCTTGGGGCTGTAGGAAAACTGTGCCGTTGGCGGTGGATTTAGTGCCTGGACTGTTATTGAACTCATACTTGTCCGTCCGCGACTGTCGATAACGGTGAGCTTGACCTTGTACACTCCGTTTTCCTTGTACACGTGCGCCGTTACCGGTCCCTGACCAATTGTGCCATCTCCAAAATCCCACGTGTAAGACACGATCCTCCCCGCTTCATCGTATGACAATGTTCCGTCGAAGTTTGCAGTGAACGGTACTACTTGTTTATCCGGCGAGACCGTAAACAACGCCTGGATACTGGTTTTGCTGCCCAGACATCCCGAAATCATTATTGGGATCAATCCGATTAATCCCAACACCAGGAAGAGCCGCACTCGCTTCATGTAAATCACCCCTTTCTCCTATCGGAAAAGATCCAATTTAATTGATACGCTGATCTGTACGCTGATCCCGCTTAAATCGATGCGCTCGGCGGTTCCATCGCCATCGAGGTCAAGTCCGGTTCCATGTGCGTCGACAAGGCGGGGTGCGGTAAGGGCGCGGTAACAGGTGTCCACGCCCAGCGCTAACCATGTGGTTACTGGATAGACCATGGATAATCCGGCTTCAAGTCCCAAAGAGCGATTATTGTAGTGCCCTGTCCCGGTGTGGGGATGAACGGAAATGGTCTTGTTATAACCGCTTGGGACCGAGAATGTGATATTGCTGGTGAATCCGGAGTAGTAATATCCTACACCACCGTGCACGCCGAGAGTGAACCCGTAGTGAAGGAAGTTGAACCCACCGGTGAGAACAAACCCGATTGTTGAACAATCAAGCGCGATTGAGATTGGCGTCTTTTCGCCCCCGCTTTGGTACTCGCCGGTAGTAGCGACGCTGGTACGAAAATACTCGATCTTTCCCCCGAGTGCCAAATCTGTTGTTATCCAGAACTGCTCCCCGGCCTGGTAAGTGATTCCGCTTCCCATCTGTGGAATCGGCGGTACGTTACCGGTGATCGTCGGGGTGTGATTGAAATTATCGAGAAGTCGGTTGTATAGCGTTATCGCTTGATTGATTTCTCCCAGTGCGGCGCCACCTGGTCCAGCCCCGGCAAACAACCCTACTCCACCTGCGATGGCGCTTACTTGCATGAGCACCACCAATCCTACAACAGCCGCTAGCCCTTTCATCATCTCCCCCTTTTCCACTTTTCGGGGGTCAGAGGAAATAACCGCTGTGGACCAAGCGTCCTTTCCTCACCACCCGGTACCACTAGAGTAAGGGCTTAGTTCCACCGGGCGTAGCGCATCCTTCTGCCTATGGCTAGATGTATTTCTCGCTGCTGTTGGACTTATGTCTCACTGACGGCAGACTGGAGGGCGGCAATGGCGGCATCGATGTCCGCTGTGGTCACATTGAGATGCGTTGCCAACCGCATTTGGTTTGTTCCCGGTCCAATCGGATGCCCTAATACTCCGCGGGCATGAAGGCGGGCGGTGAGAGTAGCGGCGTCGAGGCCGGGTCGGGTGATGCGGAAGTAGACGAGGTTGGTTTTGACCTCTTGCCCAGGTGCGCGGTCCGGACCGAGCTCAAGTCCCGCAATCCCAGAGATACCAGCGGCGAGGCGAGCGGCATTCGTATGATCGTCGGCGAGGCGATCGATGTGGTGTTCAAGCGCGTACAGTCCAGCGGCGGCGATGATTCCTGCTTGACGCATTCCTCCGCCTACAATCTTACGCATCCGCCGTGCTTGTGCGATAAACTCTCGTGTGCCGCACACCACCGAACCAACTGGTGCGCCTAATCCTTTGGATAGGCACACCATTACCGAGTCCACGCTGCGGGTGAGATCACGGGGATCGACCCCAAGGGCGACAGCGGCGTTGAACAAACGAGCGCCATCGAGGTGGACGGCGATTCCGCGCGAGTGCGCGAGTGCACCGACCGCATCGCAGTACTCCGGAGACAACGGATAGCCGCCGCACCGGTTGTGCGTGTTTTCTAGGCAAATCAAGCGGGTGGGTGGGAAATGAACGTCGTCTTCTCTGATCGCCGCTTTGATCTCGTCCAGGGGGAGCGATCCGTCGGGGGCGTTGTGAATCGGGTGGGGATGAATGCCGCCCAGTGCAGCCGCACCGCCCGCCTCGTATAAAAAGGTATGCGCGAGGTCGCCGAGGATCATCTCGTCGCCGCGACCAGCGTGAGCAAGGATGGAAACGAGGTTGCCCATTGTTCCGGAGGCAACAAACAACCCTGCTTCCTTGCCAAGCCGTGCTGCCATCTCCGCCTCGAGGCGGTTGACCGTGGGGTCCTCTCCGTACACGTCATCCCCGACCGGGGCGGTTGCCATTGCCGCCCGCATTTCTGGGGTTGGCTGCGTCACCGTATCGCTACGTAGGTCGATAAACCGCATTTACCATCCCTCCTTCCCGGTGAGAGGGACGAAACGACACCCACCGAGATCAACTTTAGTAAAGGTATCACCGCGTTTTCTCACTTGCAACAGACGCTGGAATGTGCGTCCTCCCACGGGGGCGACAATGATCCCGGGATCGGCGAGTTGGGCGAGGAGCGTCACCGGCAACCGCGGGAACCCGCCGGTGGCGATGATGCGATCGAACGGTGCTTCGTCCGGGAGCCCCACTGTGCCGTCGCCGATGAAGAATTTCACGTTTGTATATCCTAATTTCCGTAGCCTGTCCTGCGCTGCGAGTGACAGGGCAGTAATGCGTTCAATTGTGTACACTTTACGTGTCAGTTCAGCGAGGATCGCCGTCTGATATCCGGACCCAGTACCGATCTCTAATACCTTTTCCTGCCCGGTAAGTTCGAGCGCGGCGGTCATCAGGGCCACAATATACGGTTGTGAAATTGTCTGCCCGTCGCCGATTGGCAACGGATAATCGGCGTACGCCTCCCATCGCCGCTCGAGCGGGACAAACAGGTGCCGGGGAACACGTGCCATCGCCGCAAGAACGCGGGGATCCGTAATGCCACGCCGACGTAGCTGCCGCTCCACCATGCGGTGCCGTTTTTCTTTAAACTCGTCATCGCGATAGGTTTCCATCAAGATAAGGATTATAGCCTAATTACACACTCGGATAGCTCGCGGCTGAGGCGCAGAGATCACAAATGAAGGGGTGAGGGCTGTGAAATTCAGTAAAATTCCAGCGCGGAGTTTGTCCCCTGCCTAACTTTTTTCCTCCGCATTCTATGTGGCTCAGCGACGTGTTACAGTTACTTTTCCGGCGGCTCGAAGTAATCGGCGATGATTTCCCGCGCGCGCGCAAGATCGCGTGCCCGCACCATCAACCGCACTTCTGCCATTCCGTCCACGGCCATCGGGTATACCGACGGCGGTGCCTGCCGGACAAGGTTCACCGGAATTCCGAAGTCCTCGAGCAATCCTTTGATCAATAGCGCCTTCGGATCCCCCCACACCTTGTGGCACAGCACCAAGTCCTCACGCTCGTCCCGGTGCTGTTGATCAAGGTAGTGATGGACGATGGTAATGCACTGGCTCGTGTGCAGTGCCGTTTTGCCTAGCGACAACCGGGGAATATCGGCCAATACCTGTTCCTCTTCGGGGGCGAAATCAATGTGGTCGGAGAGAAAGAACGCCGGATCGTCCGGGAATGAGAATGAGGAGATCGGGGTTCCGTTTTCATGGAGCACGATTGGATGGGCGCCGAGCTGGTAGAGACGATCGAGAACCGAAGGCAAATCGTTCTTTCCAACGTATACGCCCGGAGTGCTCTCTACCTGCTCGTCTCCTACCTTTTCCAGTGCGTGCTTGATCAACGCCGCGGTTGAGCGCTCATCCGGGTTGAGATGCCGGATCCGACCACCGACGAATCTTATCTCGACCTGATTTTGGAGGAGAAGCGTTACTTCTACATCCCGCCGCAGATCGTGCGACAGAAAAAACGCCGCCCCAATCGCGCGGCACAGGACATCCATTCGCCCCGCTCCGCCGGGAAGGTCGTTTAACGAAAAATCTGGTTGGATCGCCGCTTTATGTCCAAGAATCACAAATCGTCGCATGATGGCAATAGTCTACTCCGTTTCTCATGCGCTGCCAAATGTGACCGATGTCCTTCGCACGGGCGGACAGCATCTCCGTGATGGGGTGATCTGTTTCTTGTTTTGCCCGGCCGCAGCGTATGGAGGGCGTAATCAGGAGCTGCTAAGGTGGATACGAAGATGAAACCCAAACCATGTCAACAAGAGGGAGCGCCAACGTGAATGCACGTATCGTGGTGATCGCAGTGTTGCTCGGCGGATTGCTGAGTGTGGCCGCGTGGGCCGCGGGACCGTTTTCGGGGAGTTGGGAAATGGAGATTGGCCTGTCTCCCCAGCAGACGAAGCCATTTTCCGCCTTTTCTTCCACTCTCAACGTTGGCTTTACCCTCAGTTTCCTCACTCTATCCAGCAGTTCCGATTTTATTATCGACGGTTGGCTGTGGCAGGAGTTTGGATTGCGGGCGGCGATCGGATTTATATCGTTCGACGGCGTAATGCTGTTCCAACCGCGATCAGGGGCGTTTCTGTACACCCAGGGGATTCTGACGCTGGATTTCAATCCATTCATGGTCACGCTTTATTCCGCGATGACTGGTCCGGATAGCCAGTACGGATTGAACTACGGCCATGTGCTTGATCTGTACGGCGAAGTTGGAGGGGGAACATTTTCGTTTGAGAGCGAGACATTTTTTGGTGCCGACCTAAGCGGGATTTCGTTCACTCAAACCTCATCGAGTATGACATCTCTCCTATTAAAGAAAACGTATAAGACTGACCCCACGGTCAGTCCGGTCACCTGCGACATGTGTTTCTCTGGCGAGGTACTCACGTTCAAAGCGAAGGCATTCGGCTGCATCGACCTAACGAGCACTACTACTTTCTCCACCGGTGGGTTCGACAGCCAGGAGTTTACGCTTACGTTTCAACACCTGTTTGGGGTCCCACTCGATCTTACCCTTGACTATTACTTCTCGTTACAGACGGCAAGCCACACATTCATCCCGTCATTGGAGACCGATTACGGCTGTCTCAAGATTTACAGTCACCTGCTCGGGAGTGGAGGAATGATAACCGGGCTCGAGATTTACGGCGTGGAGTTCTCAGCGACATTGGCCGGGACCACGTTTAGAAGCATCTCTAACCTGAACACCACCGATTACGTAATTACCCTTCCTGAGTACGGGTCAACGATTGAACTTAAGACCGATGCCGATGCTAACGTTCACTTGTATTATCCGCAATCGGACTGGGAGATTATCTCGATTTCTACGCAAGTGCCGCCAAGCGGGTGGGGCGTGATCTTCTCGGCCGATACCCTGTTTGGAAAGTCTACCGGGCTTCTGTTTGATTGGGACCGCTCTGATATGGGCATAACTGTGGATGTTAACGGATTGTTTACCTTCAACACCGGAATTACCGTTGACACGACTGGGTTCACCGAATGGAGAATCGGGATAAAATTGCGCTGGTAGACTTAAATTGACGTCGCACACGCGATGCGCCGCTATTTCGGGCTTGTCCCCTCCCTATAAGTCTCCTACACTTAAGGTATGATGGGGTGGGGTTCTTTTGCGGCAGAGGCCGGTATTTCTTTCTTTGTAACCTTTCTCGGGGCGTTTTCGACGCTGCGCGTGAAAAATTTTGCATTCCTGCATGACAAAACCGACGGACGTCCGATTGGCGGAGCGGCCCTCGGATTGGGGATCGGCTGTGGCCTGACGATCGGAGTGTTCACCGGGGTTATAAATCCGCTTATCGTCGTTGGGGCCGGGCTTATTTCCCTCCTCGGGGTACTTGACGATGCAGTCGAGCTTTCACCATGGCACAAGCTCATCGGGCAGAGCATCGCTGCTGCGCTGGCAACGGCCGGGATCGGGGGAATAACTGCAATTTCCATCGCTGGTGCCTATGCGGTGGTTGGAATTGGCGGTCTGGTCCTCACTTTTTTCTGGATCGTGGCATTGACAAACGCAGTGAACCTTATAGACGGGTTGGACGGCCTGGCAATCGGAGTGACGCTACCGGCGGTAGTGGGCCTCGTGAGCGCCGCCGCGCTTGTGGAAAACCGGCCCGGGAGCATCCTTGGGGGGATCATCATCGGCGGGTTGGTGGGCTTTTACCCGTGGAACAGGCCTCGTGCCCGGCTGTTGCTTGGAGATACCGGAGCTGAGCTTATCGGATATCTCCTGGCGGTGGTATCTCTGCAGGTGTTCACCGCTGGTGAACGGGCGTTCCCGGTCCTCCCGGCTCTATTTATCTTCTCCTTTCCCGTTGCGGACACTGTCTTTGCCGTTGTGCGCCGCATCTATCATCACCGTGCTGTGTTCCACGGCGATCGGGCACACATTCACCACCGGTTGGAAAGGAGAATCGGGGGAAAGAATGCCGTACTGCTGTTAAGCCTATTGAGCGTCCTCACAACCGGAATAGGGGTTATCCTTTGGTTGCGAGCCGCTTAGAAAAGTCAAATGGAGGCGAGCGGATTCGAACCGCCAACCTCTGCGATGCGAACGCAGCGCTCT
>CAZILO010000050.1:0-8079 GCA_964540085.1 uncultured Thermotogae bacterium | reverse complement strand
CGGCCGCCGCAGCCGCAGTTGGTACCGAGTGGACTCGCCCTGCCTCCGGAGAGTGTATACCTCTTCGATCTTCCGGTGCTCCTCCGGGGGGACGAACTCCTTCCAATTTCGGCCGACGATCTCCCCGACCTTCCGCCCGAGGATCTTCCCCATCGCCGGGTTGGCGTAGGTGATCATTCCAGCGTCGTCCTCCACTATAATCCCGTCGTGCAAGTCGGTCACGATTCTCTCGTGGAAAGCGCTCAGTCGCTGCAGTTCTAAGAACGTGCGCGCGTTCTCGAGCGCGAGCGAGGCCACGTGAGCAAGGAGGCCGAGGAGGTTCCGATCCTCGGGGGAGAACGCGTCCAGCCTTTCGTCCTCGAGGTTGAGGGCACCAAAAACCCGATCCTCCACCTTGAGAGGGACGCAGAACTCGGATCGCGCCGGGAACTCCCCCGCGATGTAGCGCTCATCCTGAGTCACGTCCGGCACGTAGACTGCCGTACTGGTGCGGATCACCTCCGGGATGATTCCGTCCCGGGAATCGAGCGGCAATGCGTGGATCGGCGGGGCGGCGTCCCCGAGGCAGTGGCTGCGCCGAGTGACAGTCTTTCCGGTGCGATTGATGATCCATATACTGCTCGACCGGATTTCGAATAGCTTCGCCGCCGCCTTCGTCACCACGTCCATTATCTTCTGCTCGTCCCGGTAAAGGATCAGCTCCTGGGCGAGGGAATAGATCGCGTCCAACCGCTCCTGTAACCTAACTCGGCTGGTGATGTCGAGAATCTGGGCGATCGTACGCACTCGCCCGGCGGGATCGCGGATCAAGGTTGAACTGATCTCAACGCGCCGTTTTGTGCCGTCCTTGCGCACCACGTTGAACTGGTAGCGAGAGGGGACCTCCTCGCCCGCCTGGCGGCGGCGATAGCGATCGGCAACAAGCTCGCGGGATTCATCATCGAGAAATTCACGGAAGTCATGGCCAATGATGTCCGCGCGCTCAGCTCCGAAAATCTGGCAGAGCCGGTCATTTACGTAAGTGAAGCGGTATGCCTCATCGACAACGAGGATGCCGGCATGCGAGTTCTCGACAATCGATCGGAAATGCGCCTCCGACTCGCGCAGCGCTTTCTCGGCTTGCCGGCGCTCCTCTTCAACCTCAAGTGAATGAAGTGCGAACGATAGATCTCCCCCAAGCTCGCGAATGAGGTCTTGCTCCTCGCCAACCGCGGAGTACTCGCGGAGAAGGCTCACCAACAGCAACCCGTACACCTTCCCCGCATACTCCAGCCGGATGGTCAATTCCTGGTGTTTATTAGCCTTAAGAAGCGGACAATCGCCACACTCAGTTTCGGGATTATCGATTATCACCACACCCGGCGCTGCAAGAGCACGCCGAGCGCACTCTGGCAGTCGCCCTCTCTTTAACATCGTTTCAAGAAGTGGCGCATATCTGCCAAGGCCAGCGTGGTAAAAACCCGTAACTACTCCGGTTTTATCTACGAGAATAATCGCTGCTCGGTGGTACCCTCGGGTCTCGATGAGAAGCTCACACGTCCGCTGCAGCAGGCGGTCGCGGTTCGTTTCCTTCGTGATTTGCTGGTTCACCGCCCGGACAGCGCGCAGCATTTGGGTTAAGTGCACAGACTTATCATGTGCTCGGATCTTATCAGTAATGTCAGCGGCGAACCCGGCGAGTCCAACTATCTTTCCCCGCGCATCGTGAATGGGAACCTTTGTGACGCCAAATATCCTCTTCTTCCCGTTGATTGTCAGAACGTCATCGGTGCGAACAGTCTCGCCAGCCAGGACGCGAGCATCGATCTTCCTGAGGCGGTCCGCCTCCTCCGCGGGAAAGAGGTTTGCGTCCGTTCTCCCGATGATCTCCGCAGCTGACCGACCGAAAAAGTGAGCGAAGGCCGGGTTTGCAATGATGTATCGCCCCTCTCGATCCTTGGCAAAGATAATCGACGCGGATGCCTCCAGAATCGCTCGCAGGATCTCTAGCGTCTCTTTTCCCGTCCCAGTGAATGCTGGGGAAAATCCGCGGTCGATACGAAATGGATCTTCAGCCATCCTCCGCTCCTCACTAACATCCCAACGTTGAGATTAATTAAGATTATAGCATATTTCCACAGAGGATAGAAGGAAAAGTTCAGTAACGAGAGAGTATGCGCCTAGCCTTTTCTTTCCCCCTTCGTTTCGTACATCCGCTTATCCGCCTCGGCGAGGACCTGTTCGATCGGCCGCTTTCGATTGGGATCCCAGTGTGCAGCTCCAATGGAAAGAGTGACGGGAAACGGGATTAACTCGTTCGTTTTGTTCCGTTCAGCAACAGCAGCGTTAATTCGCTCGATGATCGTTTCGGTCTGGCCGTTGGTCTCGATGAGCATGACGAGGAACTCGTCCCCACCATAACGGACGACAACGTCACTCTCTCGCACTTGCCCAACTATGAGGTTGGCAACCGCCTGGAGAACCTTGTCGCCCATTTGATGGCCAAATCGATCGTTTATCTCCTTAAACCGGTCGATATCGATCATCAAAAACCCGATTGGATGATCATAACGCCGGGAGCGGACGAGTTCCTGCTCAACGACTTCGTTGAAGTAGCGCCGGTTGTAGACGCCAGTAAGAGGATCACGCCGTGCTTGTTCCTTCAGCTCCTCCTGAAGGCGAATTCGAGCAATCGCCTGCGCGGTGTGGCCGAGAAGGAGCTCGACGAGACGAACTTCACGCCCCGAAAATGCATGTTCTTTCTCCGACGCCACCTGAAACACTCCGAACTTCCCGATCGGAGCGCTGATCACCGATCTAAACTCGGATCGGGTCGGACGGGCAACGGGATCGTCCTCCGGCCGGCCGAGGACGTACGTCTTCCCCGTCAGGTAGGTCTTTGTCTCCAGCGTCTCTTCGGAAAGGGATATCGGTCGGCTTGTCCCCGGGGCAAGGCCACTTGAGGTCGCCTTGGGGACGAATGTGCCGTTTTCGAGAATATCAAGGGTACACAGCGGGAAACCAAGGATCTCCTCGGCGGCGTGTATGGTAAGCTGGAACACCTCTTCTTCCATCGTCGCCTGTTCCAATCGATGTGCAGTCTCGTGCAGAAGGATAATTTCTTGATTTAGAGCCTCGAGCTCCTCCTGGGTACGGCGGTATTCCGTCACTTCGATGCCGGTACCGATTACGTATTGCACCTCTCCTGTCTGATCACGGTAAACAGTGTTCGACCATGAGATAAGGTGTGGGGTACCGTCCTTGCCGCGCCAGTAGTTTTCATGTTTATTGGGCACAGCAGTTGTAAGGAGTTCATTGAACACACCTTTCACCCCATCTTGTTCTTCGGGGACTAGCAGGAGATTCCAAATGGGCTTGCCCCTGACCTCGTCAAGAGAATAACCGGTGATCTCCTCACAGGAATGATTAAAATAGATGATTCGTCCGTTCGGATCCAGGATTACAATCAACGCGCCCACTGTATCGACGACAGCGGCGAACATTTCCGGATTCAGATAAGAAATTCCCTTCCCGCCACGATTCTCTCCAGTCACCGCTTCCCCCAATAACGTACTCGCTACCCACGATTTTACGATTATTGAATCCGATGAAGGGCGTCATGTCAAGGTGCATCTTTCCCTCCCTTCCCCGAAATTCTATTCCCCCTATTGCCTTTGTCCTTAAATCGTCCTATGATGGGAAGTAGGAGACCAGTGGAGGTGGAGATATGGGTAGTTATAATTCTGAGCGGAGGCGGGGGAGAATTCTCGTGCTGATCGCGGTTGCGCTCGCAGTGGGGACAATCGCCCCCGTGTTGTTGGCGCAGCCGGTAACATACGGCGGTGTGACGTTCCCCCAAGGGAACTCCGCGTTCGCCGATCGCGTCGTTGCTTATCAAGAAGGTAGCTGTGTTGCGGAGGCATTTGCCAATCCGTACGCCGCGCTCGGGCCACCGGATTGCGGAGGACCAGGATGCAACGGCTGTGGTGGCTGTAACACCTGTGCCGCATCACTCGGGTTTCGGCTGAGCAGCATCGACAACCGCGCATACCTGATCGTCGAGTTTGTCGATAATCGGTTGGTGAACGTACCCGGACCGGATTTGTTCGTGTACATCATCAACAAGCGTCCAGCACAGGTATCAATTAGCACCGATGGTAACACATATATCCCGGTGGGAATAGCGAACGGATGGCCAACGGCGATCGACATTGGGCCGTACGTGAAACCCGGCCAGGAATTCCGGTTCGTGCGCATCCAGGACGTCCCTGGGGATGAGGACCGCCATCCGTGTCCCGGACCAAGTGTGGACGCGGTGGGGGCGATGGGGCCGGTGCGCGCTGCCGGAACAGCGATGGGATCGCTCGAATTGCGTCCCGGTGGCGAACTCGCGCTCGCAGCGACCGGAGCCCCGAAGAACCTGTTGATCATCCTTGACACATCATCGAGCATGGACGAATCATTCGAAAATTCGACCAAGATCGCCGTCGCTAAACAAGTCCTAGAGGATCTGGTTAAGACGATCCCCGATGGCACGAATGTCGCTCTGCGGATATTTGGCGGGTGCAATGTCAGCCAGCTGATCGTGCCAATGGGGCCAATCAACCGCGCCACATTAAGCGCCAAGATTCAGACTATCGAAGCCGGGGGGTCAACCCCGATCGCCTACGCGCTGGAGCAGGCCAAGAACGACTTCGCCAACGTCAGCGGACCGGACCTGATCCTGCTTGTTACTGACGGGATCGAAACCTGCCACGGGAATCCGGTAAAAGCAGCGGAGAACCTGATCAGCTCCGGTTATAACCTCAAGATCCACGTTGTTGGATTTGACATTGGCGAAGGCGCCCTAGCATCCAAGACACGCGCCCAGCTCAAACAGATCGCCGCTGTCACTAACGGCGTATATTTCGACGCTCGCAACAGCAGCGAACTGCGCCAGGCGTTGGCTCTTCCGACACAGCTCACTTACCACGTGTATGACCAAGCCGGTACCGAGGTGTTCACCGGGAATATAAACCAACCTGCCCCCAAACTGCCCGCGGGAAGTTATCGGGTTGTCATCGACACTGTTCCGCCCACCGTGGTGAATAACGTTGTCGTTCAGTCGCAGCAGACGACCACGATTACCATCAACCGCGCTGACGGTGGTTACAAGGCACAGATAAATGCACCTTAGAGATACGCACCGCCGTGCACCCCAACGATCGCGCCGGTGATGTAGGACGCGGCGTCCGAGACAAGAAACGCCACCGCGGCGGCCACCTCCGCTGGTGTTCCCGGCCTGCCAAGCGGAATCTCCACTTCCGCTGGCAGTAGATTCGTCCCGGTGGCGATAAACCCGGGGTTGACTATGTTCACTCTGATCCCGTAGCGGCCCTCCGTTTTGGCGAGCGATTTGGTGAGGATGACCAGGCCGGCATTGGCGATCGTATACGGGAGAGTGTTCGGTACCGCGCGTGCTACTTCAGCGTGCATCATCCCGATATTGATGATCACTCCGGCACGGCGGGCACGCATATGAGGGATAATCGCGCGGCAGCATAAAAATGCGCTTGTGAGGTTGCTGCGGATAATTTCGTCCCACTCCGCTGCAGTTGTCTCCCACCATGGTTTGTACAGGAAATCACCGACGTTATTCACCCAAGCGTCAATTGGCCCAATTGCGGTCGCGGTTGCTACAAGCCGATTGACCTCGTCTTCCCGGGTGATATCGGCCTTAACGAATGTGATTTCATACTCCTGCAGCCGCTCCCGCGCGCGGTCAGCACCGCGGTCATCGTGCCCATAATTAAGGATAAGAGCATAACCATCCTGTGCAAGGCGCGCAGCAATGGCGAGGCCGATCCCGCGTGTTCCCCCGGTAATCACCACCCGCTTGCACACTGACATGGTGGTTATGACGATGGAGCAGCGAGCGCGTTGATGATCACGAACAGCTCCTGTTTAACCCCATTCAGTTTTTGGATGACAAGTTCACGATCAACGGCGGCGAGCTTGAGCAACGGATCATCGTCCATCCCCGCCACATAACGGTCAATGCCATTGATGACCTCATGCAGTTCCGCTATTCCCGCCTGATGGTCTGACTTCTCGAATAACGATACGCTCCGTTGCAGTTTCTCGACCGCGTCTCCGATCAGCGTCAACAAGTCACCTATCCCTGGATCTTGTAGCGTATTCATTGCCATAATCTTCTTCTTTTATTATTCCTACAACTGGAACAATTTAGTGTTTCCCCGATGACGGTGGGTCGAGTTTCTCCCGTAGTTCGTCTAATATCAGTTGTTTCATCCGTGATACCTGGCGCTGTGAAATTCCGAGGTTTTTCCCCACTTCCGCCTGCGATTTTCCTTGGTAGAACAGCCCCTCCACCACCTTACGCTGAATCTCGGCAAGTTCATCGATGGCGGCAATGATGCGCATTCGCAAGTCCAGCGGCAGACCTTTTTCCTGTTGAGCGATCCGATCAATTGTGGGAGCAGGCGGATTAGGGTCCTCATGGCGGCGTTGCTCGTCAATCGACACGTATGTCATCGCTTCCCGTCCCCGTAGAACCTCAATCAACTGCTCCTCAGGTATACCCACTTTATCCGCCAGTTCCGCCAGCGTCGGCGGCCGTCCTTCCCGTTGAAAGAACTGTTCCTCCGCCTCGGTGACACGGGAGTTCATCGCTTGCACCCATTGGGGAATATGCACTGGTGCGTGTTTATCCCTAATGTAGTGGCGAATTTCCCCGCGGATCAAGTGGCTTGCGTATGTGGAGAACCGAACATTACGCGATAGGTCAAAGTTGGCAACCGCGTTTAATAAACCGATATACCCCGCCTGCACCAAATCGTCTAAACTCTCCCCGGAATTAATAAACTCGAGGGCAATCGACTTTACTAACCCGACGTTACGGGTGACAATTTCCTCGCGCAACTGCGAGAGTTCATGCTGATTCCCGCCATTATCGGTCAGCTCCTGCAATCGGTCGAGAAGCTGTTCATTACTGAGATCAGCTAATTCAGTGTTCGCCATGTCCGCAGCCAGTATATGATGTCGCAATTAATTCGACAACCCCTAGCGTTGGATAAGGAGGAATAGGAAAAACGCCCCCAGGATCACGCCGAGCCACATGATGTCCTTCCACGGCAGTGTCGGTCCAGATGCATAATCAAGCGGGGATGGACATTTTTTGGTCACGCAGTCGCTGATCGCGGTGCGAAGGGCAAATTCCTGCGTTCGGGTTGTCCATCCGACGATCGCTTTATCACCCACAAACACTACCGGTACTTGAGTGGGCAGGATCTTGTAATGAAGCGCCAATCGGTTCAGCAGCTCACGCGCACCCGGGGAATCGATCTCATATCGCGCCACTTTGATGTTGGGACGGCCGTATAGGAGCGCGGTAAGTGTCTCTTCCATGTTAGTGCAGTGTGAACATCCCGTTTTGTAGAACACGACGATCTGGGGAGCAGCGGTATGCGACTCGGTCTGTACGTGCGTCGTGACAGCCACATGTGATGCCGTCTGTACCTGTGCTGCGTATCCTCCAATCGCTATTGCCAACCCCATTACCAATGTCACTAACACCACACGCCTATTCATATCCGTCCCTCCAATCACAGATATCCGAGTTGAACCGCGATGATCATCCCTACTCCGAGAACGAGCATGATGGCACCTGACACTAGGTGCAACTTGCCCAACCGCGCTGAGCGCCATCGTTCCGCGCGGGCAGTGGTCGTATACCCGAAGTGAACCGCGCCAATGATGATGAGGAGCGGAACGATGAAAATCAAGTTGTACAGCAACAGCAAACCGATCCCCTCGGTCCGTGTCGCTGTTTTGGACAGCAGCGCGAGGATCGCGATGTACGGACCGGACGAACACGGGAGAAGAAACAGGGAGTCAAGCACTCCCACCACAAATGCGCCGGGGATGGACACCACTGACCCCGTAATCCGTTTTACCGTCGGCCGCCACCGGGCAGGGACCTCAATGGTAAACCACTTGCCATACGCGAAGTAGTCCTTCATGTTCCACAATCCGATGATTACGGCGAGCCCGGACACGGCGATGATGAACGGGCGCTGCACTCCTGCGGCCTGAATAGCG
>CAZILO010000049.1:0-8105 GCA_964540085.1 uncultured Thermotogae bacterium | reverse complement strand
CGCCGAACACTGCCGCGCATCCATCGACAGCCTTCGCGGACGCGCCTCGTGCCGGGCAACAGTGGAGAGCTCGGTGGACACCGGGCCGCGACAGTTGCGTTTACCAACGTCATCAAGAGCAAGCAGATCCCGGCGATTGGTCACCATCACGACTTCTGGTGGGAGTCATTCCGTGGGATGCGCCCCACTTGCCTGGAGGCAGCACGGCTCATCGACAAGTATCTCCCTCCGACTGGTCCAACGATTAAACATGTAGTGATAAACAGCTTTGCCCAGGACGAGCTGCGGGCCCGGCGTGGGGCCGAGGCAACAATCGTCCCCAACGTATTCGACTTTTCTGGCTCAGATTGGCGAATCGATGACTACAACCATGACTTCCGTGCCGAGATCGGAGTTGAAGAGAATGACATTCTAATTTTGCAGGCAACACGAATCGTCCCGCGTAAGGGGATCGAGCTGGCGATTGATCTAGTGGCCGCTCTTGACCGCGGGGAGAACCGGCGCGCGCTCGAACAGAGAGGCCTATACGACCGTAGGCCATTCGGACAGAAGAATCGGATCGTTCTCGTCCTTGCTGGCTACTCCGAAGATCCGGCGGAGGAATATCTGACGCGGCTCAAGAAGAAGGCAATGCGGACCGGGGTAGAGCTCCGCGTTATTTCCGACCGTGTCCGGTCACGGCGGGGTAGAACCAAGGACGGAAGAAAGGTCTATTCTCTGTGGGATTGTTACGTATTTGCCGATCTTATCACTTACCCCTCCCTGTATGAAGGCTGGGGCAACCAGTTCCTTGAAGCGGTGTTTGCCCGCGTCCCGCTCGTGATCTTTGAGTACCCGGTATACAAAGCGGACATAAAGGACAATGGATTTACAGTTATCTCCCTTGGAGACAAGCTCGCGGGTAAAGACAAGCTCGGGCTGGTGCGTCTCCCAGCAGAGGTGATCCCCCGCGCCACGAACGAGGCAATCACGGTTCTTACCGATCCCGAAGTGCGCGCACGGATGGTGGAGCACAACTTCGAACTGGGAAAGCGATACTATAGTTTGGAGAGCTTGGAAGGATATCTGAAGGAGATCCTCGCCGGTGTACCCGCATAGCCAGATCGACGTTTTCCTCGTCTCTCACACCCACTGGGATCGAGAGTGGCACCAGCCATTCCAGTCATTCCGTCTCCGATTGGTGCAACTGATCGACCGCCTGATCCGGATTATGGACGCCGACCCCGCGTTCCGCCACTTCCATCTCGACGGCCAAACTGTCGTGTTGGAGGACTACCTTGAAATGCGCCCGGAGCGCGCCCGCGACCTGAAACGATTGATTCGGACGGGACGAATCGGGGTTGGACCGTGGTACGTTCTCCCAGACGAGTTCTTGGTTAACGGTGAGTCCCTTATCCGCAACCTGCAACGCGGGGTGCAGATCGCGGTCGAGTTCGGGCGGACGGCAAAGGTCGGTTACCTTCCTGACCAGTTCGGCCACATCTCCCAGATGCCGCAGTTGCTGCGCGGATTTGAGATCGAGACCGCGGTGGTATGGCGAGGGCTGGAGTACGACCGTACCGTCCACAACGAGTTTATTTGGGAGGGGCCAGACGGAAGTCGTGTCTTCGGAATCCACCTCCCACCCCGTGGCTACGGCGGGCTGACCGACCTGTCCGCCGATCCGATCGCCGGGGAGGAGCGGGTAGGGCGCGCCCTGGAGTTCCTCGTCCCCCGTGTGACGAGCGGGTGTGCTCTCCTGATGAACGGGGACGATCACGTCTTCCCTGATCCCGGGATCCCGAAATTCATCGTGGGGGTTAACCGCCGGCTCGACGGTGTCCACATCGTGCAGGGATCGCTTGCGGAGTTCTTCGCTGCAGTCCAGGATCGATTAGATCAATCCAAACTTGCGCTGATTACGGGTGAGCTCAATTCTCCTAAAGATACCCGCGTCCTACAGAGTGTGTACTCAAGCCGGATGCCAATTAAACGGATGAACCGGAGGTGCGAGGACGAACTCGTCGGCTGGGCCGAGCCAACATCCGCGTTTCTGCTCTCCCGCGGCCGCGAGCCGAACCGGGGGGAGCTGCACACCGCGTGGAAGTGGCTCCTGCGTAATCATCCCCACGATAGCATCGGCGGGTGCAGCGTGGATCAAGTGCATCGAGAGATGGAAACGCGGTTCGCGTGGAGCGAACAGATCGCACGCGGGGTAAGCGCGGATAACCTGAGGACGATCGCCGCCGCCGTTGGGGCACCCGGAGAAACTGCAGTGATCGCGTTCAACCCCAGTAACTTCCCCGGAGCGCAGGTAGTGGAGGTAAATCTTCCCACGCCGCTTCCCGCCGGTCCGGTACATGGGGTGACTCCGGGCGGCGAGGACGTCCCGGCCGAGTCTATCTCCCCGCATCGCGTCCGGTTCTTTGCCGCTGGCCTGCCAGCGTTTGGCTACACGGCCTATCGAATTATTCCTGGTGAGTACCCGTCGGCTGCAGGTGAACTTGCGAAAACCGACAATGGAATTGAGAATGCATATTACCGCGTAGATCTGGCCACGGACGGTACGATCACGATCCACGATAAGGAGAGTGGGGAGATGTACTCCGGCGGGCTCCGGTTTGAGGACCGCGGCGACCGCGGGGATGAGTATACCTGCGACCCGCTCCCGGGCGAAGCGCCGATCTTCTCCGCTCCGGGTGTGGTGACGGAGGTCGCGGTCAGTCGTCTCCGAGCGGCAATGCGGGTTAAAAACACGATTGACATCCCGGCCAAGCTGTCTCCGGGACGCGATTCCCGCGTCTCGGAACGGATTCAGCATGAGATTGCGACCGAGATCTCCCTCCATCCGGGGAAGAGGCGGATCGATTTTCGGGTCAAGTTCATAAATGCTGCCAAAGACCATCGCCTTCGAGTCCTGTTTCCAACTGGAGTCCGAACCGACGTGTCGCGGGCAGCCGAACACTTCGACCTGGTGGAACGGCCGATTCATGTTCCGGACGGGAGCGGTTGGTCCGAGGCCCCGTACCCGACCAAGCACCTCGATCGCTTCGTCTACCTGGCCGACGGAGAGCGCGGGTTCGCTGTTCTGTCGGGCGGCGTGACCGAGTACGAGGTTATCGACGATCAGGCGCGCACGCTCGCCCTCACCCTGTTACGAAGCGTCGGCTGGCTCGCCCGCCGCGACCTTGTGCGTCGGGTCGACCGGGCAGGGCCGATCATCCCCACACCGGAAGCGCAATGTCTTGGTCCGCATGAGGTTGCATTTGCCATTACCACTACCGTCGACCTTCCTGAGCTTCTTCGCCAGTCCGCCTTGTTTTCCTTTCCGGCGCGGGCGGTCCCGGCGCCCAGCGGTGGGAAACTCCCGCCACAGGGGAGCCTCATTGAGGTATCCCCAAAATCGCTGGCCGTGACCGCGGTCAAGCCGGGAGAGGATGTTGACATCATCGTGGTCCGGGTGGTCAACCTCGCTTCAGAACCGATTCAAGGGAGATTAAAAGCTGGCTTCCCGCTCAATCGCGCGGTGCGCCTGAATCTGAACGAGGAGATCATCGATGTCCTCTCCATCTTCGGGAATGCGGTCGAATTTCCTGTCGCCGGCAAGGAAATCGTGACAATCGGGCTCTCTCCAAAGAAGGACCGGCATGGGTGACCCAGTGGAGGTGCGGTTGACCGACGTGGGATTGAGCGTCGTGCGCGGTGGGGTAACCTGGATCCAGGAGGTGGGGATCGAGTTTCCGTACGCCGGGGAAGAGCGCTCGTCGTTCACGGGGGGATTTGAACTCGCAACTGCGTGTCCGATCTCTGGTTACGACAGGGGTGGATATTATTATGGCTACGCCCTCACTTACACTGCTGATGGTAAACCGATCGTCGTGCTCACCGCCCGCGCCTACCCGGAGCAGGAGATGGCGGTGATGGATGCGGAGGCCTTAGTCGAGTTAACCGGGATCCGGACCGCCGATAGCTTCCTCCACACCACGTTCAACGCCCCTGTTTTTCGCCTCGCAGACAGTGGGTTTCTCCTGTACACGTGGGGGCTGTCCGACGCTGGTGGCGAGTGGCCGCATACCGTGTACGGGGAGAGCCTAACCTCCGTCCCGCAGGATCGGCCGTTCTCCCCCCTCGTTCTCGTTAGACAAGGGGGGGTAATGGTGATCTCCCCGGGGAGTCACTACCCTATGAGCCCGCTGCGGGCGGGTCCCGAACGAGGGACGGTCGTCCGCGGCCTGCACGGTGCGATTGATCGGATTCCACGGGGGGCGGTCGTCTCCACCGTGATCCAATTTGGGAGCGAGCCGTTCTCCACCCTGTTTCGCTGGGGAGATGTGATTCGCGCCGGACGCCCCCGACCGAACCCGCTGGCGCACCGGATCCTCGCCCGGCTCGGCTACTGGAATGACTACGGCGCCTACTACTCCGAGCTCTTGCATCCGATCAATGAGGAGCTCCTGCTAGCGCTCGGGGATTACTTTCGGGAGGAGGAGATCCCGATCGGGTACTTTGGCCTCGACTTGTGGTACCCACACGATCGGGTTGGATTTGCCACGGCGTACCGGGCGGACGAAAACCGGTTTCCATCCGGGCTCGGCCGGATCAAGACCCGCACCGGAATCCCGTTCTTCCTCCATCTCTCCGGATTCGATCTCGAGAACGAGTACCGGGATGGCTATCACTTCCTAGAGGGAGATGGGGCTGCCTGCCCGCGGGAAAGGAGGTTTTACTCCGACCTCGGCCGTCGCCTCAAAGAGAAAGAAGGAGCGATCGGGATTTGGCACGATCACGTCCGCGTCTACCAGGAGAGGATCCCGGCCCTGCGTGCCTCACTCACCGCAGGGGAGGAGTGGTTCACCATGATGACGGACGGGCTCGGAGAAAATGGGCTCCCGCTGATGTTGTCCGATCCCACGGTCGGATTTCTCCTCGCCGCGGCGGGAACTGAGGCGATCGTCTCTTCCCGCAGCGGGGACGACTACCTGGTAAAGCAGCCCGGGCAGCTCGCGCAGCTCGACCCGGTTGCCGCCGCCCGCTACAAGTACGTACCGCCGCAGCGGTTCATCGTTGACCGCTTCCTGGTTGGTTGGCTTCTGTACTCCCTGGGATTGCTCCCGTTTCATGATGTGTTCATCACAAACCCCGACCATCCCGACGGATTCGCTGAGCCGGACGCCGCATCCGAGGCCCTGATGCGTGCCTTGAGCGCCGGTCCGATCGGGATTGGGGATAAGCTTGGAGAGGTAAACAAGGAAATCGTTGATCAGCTCGTGTTTCCCGACGGCGTGCTAGCCAAGCCGGATCATCCGGCCCAGCCGTTGTGGAACCCGCTGGCACGCGACCTTGTCGTTGGGGTGACCGACAGTGTGGACGGAAAGTGGCGTTATGTAGCTGTGTTCAACGCGGGTGATGATGAACGCAGCTACGACTCGCAAGATGTGAGTATCGATACGGGAAGGTGCATTATTTATTCTTACTTTCAGCATCGCATCGTTACAGCAATACAGGGAAGCCTTTCTCCCGGTCAAGGGGATTACTATGTGCTCACCCCCGTTTTCTCTGGAATCGCTGTTATCGGGTTCATCGACAAATTCATCACCGCCCCGACGGATCGGATCCGCGCAGTAACGCTGCTTCCCACTGGCGTAGAGGTGACCATTCATATACCACCCAACAATCAGTACCGGTTAGGTGTGTTCTCAAAAAGCCGATTTCAAGTCGCTGCCACTGGTGCGACGATAACGATGCGAACAGATCACAACGGGCTGACGGTGCTTACCATAATTGCGACGGCGCCTGAGGTCGTGCTACGGCTGGAGCGGGAGGTGAGGAGTTGAACACTATCATCACCGTTCCCACGTATTGGTCGGCTGCGGGAGGCAACGACAACAGCATCTATGACCACCCCACTCCGATCGACGAGCCGCTGACTTTGCCTGCGTTGTTGGAGAGCTTGATCGCTGCTGGTGCAAAGGACCCCATCATGGTCATTGCTGCCGTCACAACGCCGGAGATCGCCGCTGTAGTTATGTCCCGTCTTAACGATATTGTTGCTCCGTATCGGAGTGAACTGGCAATCGTTGTTATTGGTGCGGACGACACGCGCGTAATTCACGAAAGTGCCGGTTCTCGTGGTCTCCCTGCGAAAATGGTCGGCGTTATTGGCTACGGAAGCGTGCGTAATTTCCAACTCATTCTCGGAGCTATTTTTGGCGCTGATGCGATAATCGCGCTCGACGACGATGAAACAGTGCCGCGTGGGTATTTGGAGCAAGCGCAGCGGTTCATCGGGCAAAATTACGACGATACTTTAGTTACAGGCATAGTCGGTCCGTACCACGAAGATTTTCGGGATGACCGTAAAGGAACACAATCTGGTGCTAATCCTATTACGGAACGTGGCGAATGGATTCGGTCGGGCATCATGGCATTGACTGATGCCACAGATGAGCTCCCGGTGACACCGATTGGATTCGGAGGAAACATCGTGATTCACCGCGACTTATTCATGCATGTTCCATTTGACCCTGCAATACCACGCGGTGAGGACGTGGATTACATCGTTACTGCGCGCATGTATGGACACTTGTTTCGCTGGGATCGCAAGCTGTTCGTATACCATCACCCACCGCTACAGCGGCGCCGATCTCCATGTGCGATGTTGCGCACGGATATCGCCAGGTTTGTCTACATGAGGGAGAAGATTAAAGTTGCCGCACAGTGCGGCCTCGCGTCTCCAGGTGATCTTTACCCGTATCCAGGGCGATTCTTAATGGACGACCTCGAAGACATTGCTGTCGCTGCGCTTGCCGAGTGCTCTGATGTGCATTCATCAGCGCGGTTTATCTCCGATCAGATAGCATGGGCGCGTAAGGCAGCGCCACAATTTTTCCGGTTTTGTGCTCAGTGGGACGAGCTTATGACAACGATGAGGAACGATCCGGTTGTAACCGGGCACTTTGCAGAAAAGCTGAATTACAGTGGAGGATAAGATGGGCGATATTGATATAGCAATCGGAATCAGCACGCGGAATTGCGCTGATACTATCGCTTCTGTTATGGCGAAAGTTGATCACGGCCTCGCCGAATTTTTCCCGAAAGAACGCGGACTAATCATCGTGTCGGACGGGTTTTCCGACGACGGAACACGCGCGATTGCGGAAACAACTGCGACGCAAGCGCACAAGCTTGTCGTAACCGAGGAAGGTCCGCTCGGTAAGGGAAGTGCCGTTCGCACGATATTTAATGCCGCCCGGGCCCGAAACGCGGCCACCGTCGGGTTGGTGGACGGGGATCTCACTAGCATTCGCCCCGATTGGATCGCCAGACTGGTTGGCCCTATTGTAGATGGACGCGATCTCGTTGCTCCATATTATCTGCGCCACCGTTACGATGGAGTGATTACCAACCAGATCGCATACCCATTGACCAACGTCCTATTTGGGCTCGGAATACGGCAGCCGATCGGCGGCGAGTATGGCCTATCCGCCCGCCTTATCGACCACTTGTTGCGGCACCCGTTGTTCCCAGCAGAGTTTGGAATCGACATCTTTATCACTCTCGTATCGGGGGCGGAAGGAATGGATATCGTGGAGGCGGTCCTCGGAGTAAAGGAGCATGAATCGACTAAACAGTACGCTAATCCGGAGACACTCCTCGTTCCGATGTTCTACCAAGTGGTGGGCACGTTGTTCCGGCTGATCGTACACTACCGCAATTACATTAGAAAAGTTGACGGGATCCGTCCAGTTCCGCGACTTGGCGATCTTCCCGACGTCCATCCGGCGCCATTGGCAGTGGACAAGGAAGGAGTGTACGCCCAGTTTCGTGCCAAGTACGACGAGCTTGTACGGGGAAAGGCCCCGTTCCTAGCGGAGCTTGCGCCGAAACTCGATCAGGTGTATGCACTCCCGCTTGCCGAGTTCTCATTCCCGCTTGACTTGTGGGTGCAGGCAGTGTACCGCGCGATTAACGCATTCAGCCACAATGAAGACTTAAAAATCCTCGACGCACTGCGGGTGCTGTGGCAGGGACGGTTCTTGAGTTTAGTGCGGGAGACAGAGCGGATGAGTGACGGGGAGGCCGAGGTGTATATTCAGGGGCAATGCGCTGTGTTCGCCCAGTACCGG
>CAZILO010000048.1:0-8338 GCA_964540085.1 uncultured Thermotogae bacterium | reverse complement strand
GATGTAGATCGCAGCGGTGAACGCCAGTCCAGATGGCAACACTTTTCCTTTCCGCCCAGCAACAAGCAGGGTCCCCAGTAGGAGCACCAACACCGCAAACGTACACGGGTTGACAGAATCAGCCGCGGCGGCGAGGACGACCGCGGGAATCGTGAGCCGCTCCGCCAACCCGGTACCACCCGATTGCTTGATCCGCGTCAGCGGGGACGGCGCGTTGGCGGCGATTGCCTGCTGGATCACACGCTCAAGCTCCATCTCCTCGGCGCGGCCGGTCACCGTCGTCGGCGTCGCGTAGACGCCGTAGAAAGTACCGCCGACCATTGCGACATCGCCGATGAAGATGATCGGGACCGGGCCAAGCTTGGCGTGGTACGCGGTCAAAAGCTGGTTGAGGAGATCGTGGACCTCGGGATCGTGGATCTCGTAACGCGTAATCTCAAGCTGTGGATATTTGGGAGCGATCGAGTTCAGGAACGCCTCAATCCGTGCGCAGTGCGGACAACCTGTCTCGTAGAACATAATAAGTTGCGTCCCCCAGGCGCTACCGGTCCAAGCTGCGATAACAACGACTGTGAGTGCAATCAACAATAGATACCTTGATCTCACCGTTCCTCCTTTACGATCTCGTCGAGAAGTTCATCCACCCGGGCACGGATCAAGTCGCGTACGCGGCGGAACTCCTCGATACCTCTCCCAGTTGGATCCGGGATATGCCACTCGGCACTCACCCCGAGGAACCCGGCCGGGCAGACCCCCTCAGCCCCACATCCCATGGTGATCACGTAGTCGTAGCTTCCTACCGTCCCACGATCGATCGGCTTTGGCCTCTGACGCGAGATATCGATCCCCACCTCCGCCATCACCGCCACGGCGGTTGGATTCACCTGTGCCGCGGGAGCTGTGCCCGCAGAGCCAACGCGAAGAGGAAAGGTCGCGTGAGCCCGAGCAAACCCCTCCGCCATCTGCGAGCGGCATGAATTCTCTACGCACACAAAGAGGACAGACTTCATGTCACTTCCTTAGCTAGGGTTGGAAACCAGCCCCGGGTGCGGTTGGCAAACCACACCAGGGAAAGCATAATCGGTACCTCCTCCAGAACTCCGACGACGGTGGCAAGCGCGGCACCGGATCCGATCCCGAACAAAGAGATCGCCACTGCCACCGCGAGTTCGAAGAAATTGCTCGCTCCGATCATCCCTGCAGGGGCAGCGATTTGGTACGGTATGCGCATGAAGTAAGCGGCCCCATACCCGAGGATAAAGACCAGAAACGTTTGAATGGCGAGCGGAACCGCGATCAAAAAGATGGCCGCGGGATTGTGCACGATTGTTCCCCCTTGATATGAGAACAGAATGATGAGCGTAAGCAACAGCCCGATGATCGTTACCGGTCGTAACCGACGCAGGAATGTACCTCTGAACCAAGCTTCCCCACGGCGGGCGACGAGATAGCGCCGTGATAGGTAACCGATCAAAAGTGGGACCACCACGTATAACCCAACCGAAAGAAGCACTGTATCATACGGCACGTAGATCCGCGACAGGCCAAGCAGGGTCTTGACGAGGGGGGCGTAGAGGAAGATCAGCACGAGATCGTTCACCGCTACTTGCATCAAGGTATACGCGGGATCGCCGGAGGAGAGGTAGCTCCATACGAACACCATCGCGGTACATGGAGCCGCTCCAAGCAGAACCGCCCCGGCGTAGTATTGCCGCGCCAACTCAAATGGGATCACTGTCCGGAATACGACGAACAAAAATAACGCTGCAATCCCCGCCATCGTGAACGGCTTGACTGCCCAGTTAATAACCAGGGTCAAGATCAGCCCGTTCGGGCGCCGACCGGCGTTACGGATGCTGCCGAAGTCGATCTGAGCCATCATTGGATAGATCATCGCCCAGATGAGAACGGCAACCGGGATTGAGACATGCGCCAGTTGGGCGCGGTTAAGCAGTGCCGGGAACGCGGGGAACAACCAGCCAATCCCGATACCCACCAGGATACATCCGCCCACCCAGATGGATAGATAGCGCTCAAACACCGGAAGTGCGTTAGTTCCGGGCATCATTATCTCCCGGGCGGCGAGCTTGAACTACGCAGCGTCCGTCCTCTCGCCGCGCTATTGCCGCCCGCAATCGGGAAGCAGCATCGGTGAGGGCCCCATCCGGAATTACCCGGCTGATGAACGCCGCCACCTTCCTACCCACGCCCGAGTCGGCAGCAGCATAGTACGCCCATCTCCCCATGCGAACGCTTTTTATCAGCCTGGCACGGCGGAGAATACGCAGGTGCTTAGATACTTGATACTGGGGAATCCCGAGCGCCTCCACCAGTTCACACACGCAACAACCGCCTTTCTGATGCGCAAGGAGGACAAACAGGCAGAGGCGTTCATGATTCCCAAGCGCTCGGAACGCCTCCGCCCAATCGTCCATCTTATCCCCCATATGCAAGTTTTAGCATATAATACTTGTGCTCACGCCCGCAGGCAACTGGGACATAACCGGGAACAAAAGCAGTGCTTACGGAGTGAACAAAAATCGATCTTTGTATATCCGCTGCCACTCGATCAGTCCGCCGAGCAGGCTCTTCGCCTGTGAAAACCCCGCTTTGATCATCATCTGCGCCGCTTTGTCGGACAGGGTGCCATTATCGTCGTACAGCACAATGAGTACGGCTTTAGGGAGCTTGTTCAGCCACTTGGGTAACTCGGCGTACGGAATGTTGATCGCCCCGAGCAGATGTGATGTTTCGTATTCCTTGGCAGGACGGATATCGATCAGTACGTAAAACAAGTAGTTGAGGTCAGCGGCGGAGATGTTATACGGCGCGCCGCGTTTGACCGTGCCGGTGAGAAGTAGTGTAAGAACGGGAGTGGCGGGGTCATTCGACGTGACGTAGATGCTCTTACCAACGTTGCCGCTGTACCCAGCGGTGTCGAACGTTACAGCAAGATTCACCGCCTCACCAGGGTTAAGGGTCGTCTTGGCAAGAGCAGCGGTGGTGCAGCCACAGCTCGTGTGCACATTCGTTATCACCAGAGGTTTATCACCCGTATTTGTGATGACGAACGTATGTGCTACTGCAATTCCGGCGATCACCGTCCCGAAATTGTACTGGGTTTGATCGACGCTGATCTTGGGCTGCCCCAGGGCGGTGACCCCCAACCCAATCAAGACCAACAACGCTACAACCAATGTTCGCTTCGTCATTCCTCCTCCTTTTTCCGAGTTCATTGGTGAGATTTTGTCAACTATAGCGAATGCCAACGGGGGAATGCAAGCGCTGCACCATAAATGAGAACTGGGTGGTAGAGGACTCGAACCTCTGGCCTCATGCACGTCAAGCATGCGCTCTCCCAGCTGAGCTAACCACCCATGGAGGCGACGCCCGGATTCGAACCGGGGAATGAGGGATTTGCAGTCCCTTGCCTTGCCACTTGGCTACGCCGCCAGCCACTTTGAATTATATGATCCGCGGGAGGATGCGTCAACGAGAACGGGCCCTGGTTCCGATTTCCCATTCCCACCGGGAACGCACGCACGTCACCGGTGTCCGGTGCTGACGTCCGCGCTTACATCTAACCGCGCGCTTGTTCCGCTTAGGATCAAGCTATGGACAATGTAGAACTGATCGTGAAGGCATCCGCGCTCCACGGCGAGCAGGCGGTCGCGCGCATCAAGGAACATGTGCTCGCCGGAATCCGCGCCACGGCTGACTTCACCATCACCGAAGTGGAGTTCCCCACCGGAAAGGAACTAGCTGCGGTGTTGGTTCTCACCGGCGGAGTGGAACGAGAGGTACTAAAAGTTGTGTCCCAACTTCCGCAGCCGGCGATTCTCATTGCCCATCCCGGACACAACTCGCTGCCGGCGTCACTAGAAATTCTGGCGCGCATCCGTCAGGACGGCGGCGAGGGGATAATCCTGTTCGGGACGCCGGAGACAATAGTCGCGGGGCTCTCCCAGGAGCTGCGGATTCGGTCGGCATGGGAAAAACTCCGCTTCAGCCGCGTCGGGCTCATTGGCGATCCGTCAGAATGGCTAGTGGCAAGCGATGTCGATCGTGCGTTTCTCAAGGGTCGATTAGGAATCGAATTGGTGAAAATCCCGGTTGAAGAATTGATCACCCGTGTCCAGAAAGAAAAACCGCCGCGGCGTGACGTCACCCGGTTCACCAAGGGCGCAGTGAGTGTAGCCGAGCCGAGCACAAAGGAACTGCAAGGAGCGGTTGCGATCTACACAGCGCTGCGGAAATTGGTCGACGAATACCGTCTCAGCGCGTTTACCCTCCGCTGTTTCGACCTGGTCACCGGACTGCACAATACCGGGTGTTACGCGCTGTCGCGGTTGAACGATGAACAAGTACCCGCCGGATGTGAAGGCGATCTGCAGGCGTTATTTTCCATGTACCTTGGCACCCTGCTTGGCGCCAACGCGGCGTTTATGGCAAACGTTACCGCGGTTGACGTGGACGCACGCCAGTTGCTCATCGCGCATTGCAGTTGTCCGCTGTCGCTGTCATCCGGCTATGCGGTGCGTAGCCATTTTGAATCCGGAATCGGGGTGGGAATCGCGGCACACATCCCCCCTGGACCGTGCACCGTGTTCCGACTGGGAGGGGAACGGCTCGACCGCTTGTTCGTACGCGAGGGTACAACCGCGGAAACATCGTTCCGCGAGGACCTGTGCCGAACACAGGTGGAAATTGCCATCGACGGCGCCGTTGATTCTCTCCTTACCGCACCGCTCGGAAACCATCACATCTTGATTCCGGGGCGACACCGGCACACGATCGAGCGGTTTTTCTCTCGATTTCTCGCATCTTAGTTGCCGTTTACTCCCCAGCCCGCTACCATCTTGCGTTAATCTACGGAGGTGACAGTAATGGCGGAACGACAGATGCAGATAGCAGCGGAAAATGACACACGGCGCGGGGTGTATTCCAATCTCGCGTTGATCGCCCATCGCCAGGAGGAGTTCATCATCGACTTTCTGTTCATCGATCCACAAGCGCAGACCCCACAGGCGGATCAAGCCTTGCTCGTGTCGCGGATCATCCTCAACCCCGGACACATGAAGCGCCTATACCACGCAATCGGCGACAATATTTCGAAGTATGAGAAGAACTTCGGCAAGATCGTCCTCCCTCCCACTTTAAAGTAGACATCACTCCGATGGCCGGGGACGCGGGGTTCGCGGAGCTTAAGCGGACCGTATTAAAGACAATAATCGCCCGGCGGATCACCTTGGGGGTGTTTTCCGCCATCGCGCTTATCGTCATTCTCACCACCCACATTAGTTACCTGAACCCGCTGTTCTATGCACCGGTTGTGTGGTTCCTGCTCACATTCCCGTTCAAATACCTGATTGAACGACAGCCGAACGCAGGCAGCCTCCATTGGGTGCACGCGGGGTTCTTCATCGCCGAAATTGTGATCATCACGTTTCTCGTCAACCTGATGGGAGGAAGCGAATGGATCGGGATCATCTTCTACCTATTCACCGTAATCTATGCCAACTTTTTCCTGCCCGAACTCCAGGGCTACCTCATCACTGGGCTCATCATCCTATCCTACTCAGCGCTCGTCTTACTCGAATACGCGGGCGTGATCCCACATCACTCTCTGTTTCCCATCCACACTGTGCTGTACCGCAGCCTGACGTACAACCTGATCACAATCCTCGCCGGTGCCGTCGGGGTATATGCACCACTCGCCTACACTGTACGTGTATTTACCTCGGTTTACGCCGAGAAAAACCGCGCCCTTTCGGCCCGCGAGCGCGAGCTATCGCGGCTCTCTCAGCAGATCCTCACCGCGCAAGACGAGGAACGTCGCCGTATCGCGCGTACCCTGCACGACGAACTCAGCCAGACCCTTGCCGCCGTTAAGCTTGAGGTGGCGGCGTTGCGCGATGCAGTTCCCCCGGATCGGCGGGCGACAATCTTCGCCACAATTGATCAGGCGATCGCACAGACACGCAGCTTAGCGCACTCTCTCCGGCCACCGCTTCTCGACGATCTCGGCCTGGCCCCATCGCTGCATCGCCTAGGTGAAATGGCAGAACAGGCAGGTGGGTTTCGGGTACGGGTGACAACCGACCTCCCCGCTCGCTTGCCCCGGGAGATGGAAGGGCTATTGTTTACCGCCGCCCAGGAAGCGCTTCGTAACATCCATGTCCATGCACGTGCTCGCCACGTGGAAATTGCGGTGCAGCATACCCCGCGGCGGGTGATCCTCACCGTGACAGATGATGGAATTGGATTTGATCCTCACCGCTCACCCGGATTGGGATTGCGAAGCATCAAAGAACGAATCGAGGGAATCGGCGGACGGATGACAATCACATCGGCTCCCGGAGCGGGGACACAAGTAGAACTGGAGGTTCCGTATGTCACAGACCACAATCGCCATCGTTGACGACCATGCATTGGTGCGTGCCGGGTTGTCCCAACTGCTCGAGCAATCGCCAGAGTACACAGTAGTAGGAACTGCCGCTGACGCCGCCAGCGCGATTGCTCTGGTACGCAAAACGCGCCCCGACATCCTGTTGCTCGATCTTTCACTCCCAGATCAGGACGGACTGTCCGTCATTCCACAACTCCGGGCAATATCATCGGCCACAAAGATCATCGTTATATCGATGTACGACGAACCGGAATACGCACGTGCAGCGATCGGCCAGGGCGCATGTGGGCTTGTGTCCAAGGCGGCACCACCCGAAGACTTGTACGCAGCGATCGCACGCGCCCGCGCGGGCAACCCCGACCCGCCGGAGGAGCACCTCACTGAACGCGAACGGGAGATTATGGCACTGCTCCGCAGCGGGAAGGAAGATGCAGAGATTGCAGCGATCCTGGATATCAGTGCGAAGACAGTCGCTAATTACTGTGAGCACTTGATGGGAAAACTCGGAGTACACACGCGCGCCGGGCTTATCGCTCACGCCAAGCGGCTCGAACTTATTCCTCACAATTGATACATTTCCCCTATTCCCCTAACCGCTCGATTGATCTAAACTAACGCTTACAATGACTGTACGGGTGGTATTGGGTGATGACCATACGCTAGTGCGGGCGGGATTAAAGGCGCTATTTGATCCCAAGTGGATCGAGGTCGCCGGTGAGGCCGCGGACGGGCGTGAACTGCTGCAAGTGGTGCGGCGAGTACGTCCTGATATCGCCCTCGTCGATGTATCAATGCCATTACTGAACGGGATTGACGCAATCCGGCGCATCGCCCGTATCTCGCCCCACACGCGGGTGATCATCCTGTCAATGTATGCGGATAAGGGATACGTAAGCCAAGCACGACACGCTGGTGCGTGGGGATACGTGCTCAAGGATGAGGCTCCGGATCAGCTCCTTGCCGCGATCGCCGCCGTCGCCGCTGGAGAGTTGTACTTTCCGCACGGCGTCCCGGAATGGGACCCGGGGGACCTGCCCGATCTCACCGAACGCGAACGGGAGGTATTGCAGTTGATCGCAGAGGGAAGACGGAACACAGAAATCGCAGAAATCATGTCGCGTAGTCTGCACACGGTACGTAACCATCGTGCCCATCTAATGCGAAAGCTGGGAGCGCACACCGCAGCCGAGCTGGTGGAGACCGCGGAGAAGTTAGGAGTAGTCCGGTTTTCCCCGGAGGCACGATGACCATCCCGCGCGTTCTTACTGATTATCGACCGCTGATCGCTTCTGGGCTAGCCCAAGCACTAGCGGGCGATTCCCCGCTTTTCCCCGTGCTGCGCTACCACGTCGGTCTCACGGATGAACGCGGCGCACCTGCCGATCATCTTGGGAAATTACTGCGTCCCAGCCTTGTTTTGTTCACCACCGCCGCGCTTGGGACCGATCCCACCCGCGCTCTTCCCGCCGCGGTGGCGCTTGAGCTGATCCATAACTTCTCGTTGATCCACGACGATATCCAAGACGGCGACTCTATCCGGCGCGGACGACCTACGGTGTGGAAGCTGTACGGAACAGCGCAAGGGATCAACGCCGGTGACTTAATGGAGACAATCGCCATCCGGGAGGCGCTTGCTGCCGACCCGCGGCTCGCCGCCGCGCTTCTATCCGCGACAGCGGAAATGATCGCGGGACAGGCGCTCGACCTCACGTACGAGAAACGAGAAGCAACGGTGGATGAGTATCTGGATATGATCGACAAGAAGACCGGTGCTCTCATCCGCTGCGCGTTCGAGCTCGGCGGGATTGTTGCGGAGGCCAATTCCGATATCCGTGCTGGGCTGACCGCGTTGGGAGCGGTACTCGGACGGGCATTCCAGATACGCGACGATATCCTCGGCATTTGGGGGGACGATGCTATCACCGGAAA
>CAZILO010000047.1:6233-8339 GCA_964540085.1 uncultured Thermotogae bacterium | reverse complement strand
GATACCCTTGACAGTTGCACTTGGAAGTTGAACTCACGTTAGTGGCAAATCAAAAATTCAAAAAGAAACATTGGTAGGGCAGAATTTTGAAATATAATATTATGTCATTTCTTTTCTTTAACAGCGTCTAAACGCGGAAAGCCTGGCGGAGATAGTCGGAAACAGAACCGACCAGCTCCTGCTCGTTGTCCATCACCAGTATCCCCTTCCCCGTGGCGGTGTGTACCTCCGGATCGAGTCCGAGAAAAACGCCCCGGCGGCGACCGGGGCGTTCAGGTTTCGGTTGAGACGGACTTTCCTACGCAACCGCCTGCTTGACGAACGACAGGAAGTCCTCTTCCGGAATCGCCCCCTCAAAACTGGTGTCCTCGTTGATGACCACTTTGGGAACGGCCATCACGTTGTATTGGTTGGACAGCTCAGGAAACTCATTCGCCAGGATAACGTCGGAGTTCACTTTGTCGGACTCCAGCGCCATCATATGCGCGGTTCGCGCCGCCCGCGGGCAGTACGGACAACTTGGGGTGACGAACACTTGGATGTGAGCCGGCTCGGACAGTTCCGCAAGCGCGGCCTTGGTGGCGTCTGTTAGCCCCGTCTCGCCGCGACCGACGTCGATGATGTCTTCAATCAGGGTCCCGAACTCGTAGCCCGCCGGGATCCCGTAGAACCGAATGTGGTAGTCCTCATCACCGACGACCGCAATCGTGGGCGCACGCCCGTTGACACCGTATTCCTGTGCCTTATCCGCGTCCTTATCGATGTCATAACTAATCACGGAAATCTTGTCCGATAGATTAGCTGTCTCATCAAGCAAAGTCTTAGTATCTGCGCACGATGCACACGACGCACTCGTGAACAACACGAGCTTAACTGGTTTCTCCAATCGCAGAAATTCGTTCCGCAGATACTCCTGATCCTCTTTTCCAATAAGTGCCATTGTTTCCTCCTAGTTTAGGTCTAGTAGCTGATCAATCTCCGGCTTGTTGAACCCAACGACAATCTCACCGTCGATATCAACAACCGGGGTTCCCATCTGCCCGCTTTTTTCGATCATCTCCTGCGCCGCCGCCGGATCGGCCGAGACGTCAACCTCTTCAAAATCGATCTCGCGCGCCCGCAGGTACTCCTTCGTTGCTTGACACCATGGGCAAGTCGGTGTGGTGTAAATTATCACCTCATGACTCATCCTATATCCTCCTCTAACAGATTAATTAAGGTTAATAGACTCTGATTCAGGTGGTAGCAGTTATGCGTACCCTTTCGCTCTTTGACGAGCACCCCGGCTCGCTCGAGCCTGCCAAGATGATAGGAGATCGCCGGTTGACTCAATGGTAACTCCTCCAGGATCTCCTGGCAATCGACCTTGCGCCCCGTGATCATCTGCACGATCTGCAAGCGCGGCTCACTCGCCAACGCGGAAAATACTTCCACCCAATATTTCCTCGTTTCGTTTTTCCCCATTTAGTTGCTCCTTTGGCCGCAGTGGCCTAGAATGGTATCGACCGTGGCGGCCAAAGTCAAGTATTTAAATAGTTAAATGTTTGGAGGAACGATGGGGAAGACGATTGTTAAATTTGTAGACGGAATGCAGTTTGTCGGCCAAGGAGAGAGCGGGCATGCGCTGCTGATGGACTCCGATCCTAACGTGGGTGGCGAGGACACTGCATTGCGGCCAGTGGAAACGATGCTGTGTGCACTCGGTGGATGCACAGGAATGGACGTGATCTCAATTCTACGCAAGATGCGCACGGTGCCGACCGCGTTTACCATTGAGATTGCCGATGAGCGCGCGACGGAACATCCCAAGATTATCACTAAGGCGCACATTGTTTACCGGTTCAAGGGCGACGTTCCCCGCGCCAACGCGGAAAAGGCAATAAAACTGTCGATGGAACGCTATTGCCCGATAACCAACACCATCAACAAGGTGGCGCAGGTGACGTGGGAGGCGGTAATCGAGCCGGGCTAGCGGTCGGTCGCCTTTTCCAGAATCAACTCCATATCGACGTTTTTACGCACGAGCTCGATCGCTTCATCGAGGCGCTCACCTTTACGCAATCGGGCACGGCCGGCCAGTTCCTGACACAACTGCGCGGCAGCAAG
>CAZILO010000047.1:0-6133 GCA_964540085.1 uncultured Thermotogae bacterium | reverse complement strand
TTCTCCACCGCGAGATTGAGCGGGACATCGGTGAGTACCTTTCCGCCGAGGCGGTCGACGATGTCTTCTACGCTCACCCACCGCAATCGCCGCTCGTACGGGATGATCCCCAGCACCTCGGCACCGCGGTCGGCGAGAAACGGAACAAACACGTCACGTACCTGCTCAAATTGCGTTTCCATCGCCACTTCAGTGAGTACAACCCCAATGATATTCGGTCCACCTTCCAACATGCGAAGCGCGCACAAGATCCGGTCGATCGCTTCCTCGCCGTCGTAACTCGTCAGAAGGAGAACGTCAGCGGCCAGTGCTTCGGACAGGTCGAGATCGCTTAAGCCGGCCCCAATCCCCAGTCCGAGGTAGCGACGTCCCTCGATCAGCGCCACTTGGCGATCAGCAGTGATGCGGGTGAACGCGTCGATGATACGGCGACGGAACCCGCGGTCGCCCGATTCGATCGCCTCCTGCAGAAATGGGCCTTCAAGCGCCACTGGAGCGATATCTTTTAAGTTATCAGTTAACCCGAGGATCTCCCGGATTGTCCCTGCGTCGCGGTCGAGTGGTTCGCCGGTAGCGTAACACACATTTGAGCTGATCGGCTTCATGTACGCAAACGGAGTCTTCTGCTCTCGCAGTGACAACCCGAAGCCAAGCGCGAGCAGGCTTTTGCCCGAACCATTCTCCGTCGAAACAATAAGGACCGTGCGCATATTTCTCCTCCGATTGGAGAACTATGGTAGTAGCGGCGAGGGAGAAAAGCAATGTGCCCATCACAGGATCTTCACATTTCTGTCACGTGTGATTCACAGGGCGTAATTATACTACATTTGAGATATCCAGGGCGCCCCAAGCACATAGGGAGCCAACCGGCGGACGTGGGGCCCCTGGTTCTTACCCAACACAGTATAATAAATCGATATGAAACGAGTCTTAGTAGTCGACGATGAAGAGATGATTGTGCGCACAGTGCGGGCATACCTGGAACGGGAAGGGTTCAAGACCTACGCCGCGTATGACGGCGAGGAAGCGTTGCGGGAGTTTGCGGATAAGGGGCCGGATTTAATCGTGCTTGATTTGATGCTTCCCAAGATGAGCGGGATCGATGTGACGAAACACATCCGCACGCGGTCGAATGTCCCGATTATTATGCTTACCGCCAAAGCAGCGGAGGCTGACCGAATTGTGGGGCTCGAACTCGGGGCGGACGATTACGTGGTAAAGCCATTTTCCCCCCGCGAGCTCGTAGCACGGGTGCGGGCTGTATTGCGCCGCAGTGAGGGCAAGAGCGCCGAGCCAGACCGAATCGAAGCACGAGATCTTGTAATCGATCTCAAGGCACGAGAAGTGACACTGGCCGGTAAGCCGGTGGAACTTACCCCAACCGAGTTCGATCTGCTCGTATTTCTCGCTCGCCATCCCGGCCAGGTGTTCACCCGGCTGCAGTTGCTGCGCGAGGTGCAGGGGTATACGTATGATTCATTCGCACGCACGATCGACACGCACGTCAAAAACATCCGGAGAAAGTTGGACGAGGATCCGAAAAACCCACGCTACATACTGACCGTGCACGGAGTGGGGTATCGGTTTACCCGGGATGAGAAATGAAACGGCGGTTTCCGTTCGCGCTCAAGCTCGGATTGTCATTCGTGACCGTGATCATGATCGCGGTCGCGCTTGTGTACTTTCTCACCGCCCACTCGATCACAGCGCGGTTTGATCAGTTCCGTACCCAAAACAAACAGCAGATTGCGCACCAGGTGTGCGGACTGCTCGCCGAATACCGAATGCTCAACGGAAGTTGGGTTGGGATTGAGCGACTGTTGTCCACGCAGTACACCGTGGTAATCAACGGCCATGTGATCGTGCGGCGAACGTCGATGATCGGCGGGTTTTCTCTCGCTGATGAGACCGGGAAAATCGTCGTCTCCACCGACGCCAACGCAGTTGGAAAGAACCTCTCCGCTAAACAAATTGAGGCGGGCATCCCAATCAAGATCGGAAGCAACCGCGTGGGCACGCTTTTTCTCGATACAAAGTCGGCCACGCTCGACCCTGCTGAGGAAAAATTCCTCAACTCCGCGAAACAATCCGCACTGCTTGGAGGCGGGATCGCCACAGGTGTCGCTTTATTCTTGTCCTTGATTCTCCTGCCTCAGGTCCTATCACCGTTGCGCATACTATCACGGGCGACGGAACGAATCGCGCACGGGGACCTGACACAGCGTGTAGTTTTGCGCGCGCGCGACGAGTTCGGCCAGCTCGGTGAGTCGTTCAACCGGATGATGGATAATCTCCGGCGCTCGGAACGTGCGCGTCAAACGATGACCGCGGATATCGCCCACGAACTCCGCACCCCGGTGTCGATCATCCAGGGCAATTTGGAGGCAATATTGGACGGAATTTACGAGCCGACGCCGGAGACAATCGCCCCGATCTACGAGGAGACGCTCCATCTTGGGCGATTGATCGACGACCTGCGCGAGCTGTCGCTCGCCGACGCTGGCGAACTCCCGCTTAACCGGACCCCGACCGACATTGTTGCGCTCACCCACCAGGTGGCCGATACGGTTGCCGGTGCGCTCGACACCGGCCCTCGCATTACCGTAACGCAAGAAGGCGAAATACCGATGGTGTCGGTTGATGCAATGCGCATCCGCCAAGTAATTGTGAACCTGGTGAGCAACGCTGTGCGGTACACGCCCGCGGACGGGCGAATCGAGATTGTACTGCGTCGGATTGGGGACAAAATTGAGCTTACCGTGACGGATACCGGGCCCGGGATTGCACCTGATGACCTGCCGCATCTGTTTGAACGATTCTACCGTGGTGACCGGGCGCGGGCGCGGACAAGCGGAGGATCGGGACTGGGATTGGCAATTGCCAAGCAGTGGGTCGAGGCACACGGCGGTGATATCCGAGCGGAGAATGTCCCCAGCGGCGGCGCGCGGTTCACGGTAACGATTCCTCTCACTTGAACTATGTTTTCCCCGGTGCTATCATCACGAAAATGGATGGAGAATTCTACAACCCACACTTAGGCGCACTTGACTTCGATGCAGTTATACACACGATCATTTCCGAAATGGAATCGGATCCCAAGGCCCATTACGAGATCCTTGTCGGCACCGACTCTTCCACTGGAACGGATACGATTGACCTGGTGAGTGCCGTTGTCATCCATAAACTCGGCAAGGGCGGACGTTACTTCTGGACGCGACGGCGAGAGCCGAAAATACCGTCCCTCCGGCAAAAGATTTGGCGGGAAGCACTGTTATCGTTCGATCTCGCGCAGCGACTGCTGGCACGGTTGTCGGCGGAATCTCTACTCCCGTTCAATCTGGAGATTCATGTTGATATTGGGGAAAACGGCCGCACCAAAGCGATGATCGATGAGGTCGTCGGAATGATCATCGGAAGCGGATTTGCTGTCCGCATCAAGCCGCAGGCGTACGCTGCATCGTCAGTCGCCGACAAGTACACCTAAGCATTCGCGCTCAGCCGGATCGGTTCTTTCAGTCGCCGCTACATCACACACAGCTAATGGAAGACAATCATTGGCCGGGCGGGATTTTACCCGCCCGGCCGCTAACAAGGAGGGACTTAACGCGTACTGACCAATTGCCCGCTGAGATAGGCGGTATACGCAGACATGTCGAAGTGGCCATGACCGGAAAAGCCAATAAGAATTACTCTCTTTTCGTCGCGACGAGCGCAGTCACGTGCCAATTCGACAGCCGCGTGTACAGCGTGCGCCGTCTCCGGTGCCGGGATAATTCCTTCGGCACGCGCAAACATAACCGCGTCCTTGAACACCTCTAACTGGTCAAACGCGACCGGTTGCACTACTCTATCCTCCACCAACCGGGTGATAATCGGCGCCATCCCGTGATAGCGCAGACCACCAGCGTGGATCGGAGGGGGAACGAACTTGTGCCCCAATGTGTGCATGCGTAACAACGGAGTGAGTTCGGCTTCGTCCCCGAAGTCGTAGCGTACCTCGCCCTTGGTCATCGTCGGGCACGCAGTCGGCTCGGCGGCGATGAACTCCACTTGACGTCCACGATTGCGAGAATCATACAGTATGGGAAGCATCAGCCCACCGAAGTTCGACCCACCGCCCACGCATCCGACGACGACGTCCGGGTATTCTCCAGCGATGTCCATCTGGGCGAGCGCCTCCTGGCCAATCACCGTTTGATGAAGAAGCACGTGGTTAAGCACGCTCCCCAGCGAATACTTGGCACCAGTGGCCATCGCTTCCTCGATCGCCTCAGAGATTGCGATTCCCAGCGATCCCGGAGAATCTGGATCTGCGGCAAGCACAGCGCGGCCGGCGTGCGTCCGTTGCGACGGCGACGGCGTGATCTCCGCTCCATACAACTCGATCATCGCCTTGCGATACGGCTTTTGGTCATATGACACCTTGACCATAAACACGGTCAAGTCGAGATCAAGAGCTTGACATGCGAACGACAGCGCGCTCCCCCACTGGCCGGCCCCGGTTTCGGTGGTGAGACGCTTCGTGCCCTCAATTTTGTTGTAGTACGCCTGGGCAACCGCGGTGTTCGTCTTGTGGGAGCCGGTAGGACTCGCACCCTCGTACTTGTAGTAGATATGCGCCGGCGTGTCGAGCGCTCGCTCCAAGTTAACCGCTCGATAGACCGGCGTTGGCCGCCACAACCGGTAGACATCCTGTACTGCGGGAGGAATATCGATAAACCGATCAGTGGACACCTCTTGCTCCACGCATGTCTTGGCAAACAGTGCAGTCAATGCTTCCGGAGAAAGCGGTTCCTGGGTACGAGGATCAAGTGGCGGATCAAGCGGCCGATCGAGATCAGCAAGCACGTTATACCAACGAGTCGGCAAATCATGTTGATTTAAGTTAAAGATTCTTTCCATAATGACGTCTCCTTTCTTGAGTTTTTAAGGAAGTTTCAAGCTAACAGCCAGAAAGGTACTAGCGACGCCACCACAGTTTAAACGGAGGGAATTCTAGAAACGAGATGTCAGCGAGCGAAACGGGGCTACATCCCCCAAACATACCTCCTTCGTCCGCTAATTCTCACCTCGGTCATAGCGTAGCTACTTTACCGGCTTTTGCGCCCGTTGTCAACCCGCGCCTCATGCAGCATCAGTACGCACGGAACATGCGGGGGACTTGACTTATCACCTCTCGTTGATGTATAAGATATAAGAAGTAACAAAAGTAACAAACATCGGTGGGTTGGGGGGTGATAAACTACTTAGAAAAAGCGGCAATCTGTTTCACGATTTACGCAGGGCCAAACTACAAATAAAGGGGGTATATCAATGAAGTGGGGAAACTATCCAGAAAAGTTGATCAGCAAGCTCACGGGGCCGAAGGGGCTGTTCATCCTGTTGTCGTTGGCAGCGCTTCTGATCTTAAGCGGTGCTGGAGATAAGTGGGTACCTTAGAGGGAATAGTATCCTAGACACAGATAATAAAATTTAGACCTTTACCTAAATGACCCCAGGACAAATATTATGGGGGAGGTTGTCTCCCCCTTTTTGATTTTGTAGAATAGCACTAAATGCCGCTAAAACTCAGCGTGAAGATATACCTGTGGGTTGTGTTTGTCCTTGCCAGCTTGTGCATTGCGTTCTACATTCCTCAAATCGTATTGACACGACATTTCGTCGTGATGCTCGTATTCCTCGGAGTAATTGCCTTTCTCTCCGAGGTATACGAGATCAATATCAGCTATAATAGAAGTTCATCTGCATCGACTGCTATCCACCTAGCAGCGATTTACCTCGGCGGAGTAACACTTGCGATCCCAACTGTTTTACTCGGTACCCTCACCGCTGAGATCATTCTGCGCTGGGAAACTCTTCACAAGGGTATTTCTTCATTTTCCTACTATGTAGCATTTAATGTCAGCCAAACCATAATTACTGTTGCAGCCAGCGCAGCGGTTTTTAAAGCCGCCGGTGGGCATCCACCGCCGTATACCACACTCGCTGACTTTGGTCCCCCGCTGGCCGCATTTTTTACCTACATCCTAGTGAATACGTCACTCGTGTCCGAGATCATCCATCTCACTGAGAAGGTAAGTTTCTTATACCATCTTCGGTTTAACTTGCGCCATCTCTACATCCAGCTCCTGTC
>CAZILO010000046.1:0-8520 GCA_964540085.1 uncultured Thermotogae bacterium | reverse complement strand
CCGGCTCATAACCGGTCGGTCCCAGGTTCGAATCCTGGTGGACCCACAGATGGATAAGCTATTTGTGTACGTGGAAGGAAGAGCGCGCAGCGAACCGGGAGAAGCGGGCATTGGGATCGCGGTAACCGATAAGGACGGAAATGTGATTGAGGAGGTGTCCCGCTTGATCGGCCGCTCCACGTCCGAGGTAGCTGAGTATCGTGCGTTGCTTGCAGGGTGCCAGACTGCACTTGCTTATTCTCCTCAATCGGTGATTCTGTTTACCGCTGATCAGCGGTTGGCAAATCACATTACCGGCGTGTTTGAGACGCGCAAGCCCAACCTCAAGCACCTCGCTGCCACGATTAAGGGGCTCCTCGATGCGTTTCCCCAATGGCGGGTGAACTACATCGACCGTGACGCCAACCGCGCCGCCCATCGCCTGGTGGAACAGGCGTTTCACAACCGCGTGCAGGCGAAGATGACTCGCGAGCGCCTGGAGATGCGCTTGCTCGCGCGCGCCGCCGTGTTGAGCGATGACGCGTTGGAGCGATTGATTGACTACGCGGACAAACTGACAGGGGAGTGAAGTGCGTCTTGTAATTCAACGCGTTTCCCACGCCGCTGTTCGCGTCGATGGAGCGACAATCGCCCGGATCAAAACGGGATTCCTGATTTTGGTGGGGATTGGAAGCGGCGACTTCGATCTCGATATGGCGCGAATCGCGCGCAAAGTTGTGGACCTGCGTGTGTTTTCGGACACTGCCGGCAAGATGAACTTGTCGCTCCGCGACGTCGGCGGGGAGATCCTGGCGGTGTCACAGTTCACCCTGTACGGCGATGTCAGTAAAGGCCGCCGCCCGAGTTTTACTGCTGCTGCCCCACCGCAGGAGGCAAAACCCATGTTTGATGCGTTTGTCGCCGCGTTGCGCGCTGCAGGTGTGCCCGTCGCAGTTGGCCAATTTGGAGCCAAAATGGAGGTTGAGCTGGTGAACGATGGGCCAGTGACGATCCTTTATGAGGTTGCGGCCACGGCTCCGACCGGCTAAACTCTTCTTCCTCACTACGGGAGAAACGATTCAGGAGGAAATTATGGCTGTACCAAAATATCGAACTTCGCGCAGCAAGGGGCGCATGCGTCGCGCGCACCAGCGGTTGCGGGCGCCAGCGATTACAGAGTGTCCGCACTGCCACGAGCCAAAGCTTCCCCATCGCGCTTGTCCGCACTGCGGTTACTACAACGGGATGGAGATTATCGAGATAAAAGAAGAGGAGGAGTAAACTTCGGGTTTATTCCTCCCGCTCTTTCTTCTTTTTCTTTATTTCTGCTTTTAATCTTTTTTTATCGGACTTCATCTGTTCCTTAATTTTCTTTTTCTCTAGTTCAGCTTCGGGTGAGAGCGCGGTTTTCGTAGCGGCGGGAGTTGACCGGCGGTGGATGATTCGTTCAGCGAGAATGCGGCCGAAATGTCCGATGAACCCGGCGGCCAACGCGGCAAGTATCCATTTAAGCACGTCCCATACGCTTTTCCAGCTCATTCGTTTCCCTCCTGTGGTGCGTGCGAGTCGGGAAACGCGAGCTGACACAGCTCCGCCGCTGCCCCTCCCAGGTTAATGAGGAAATCAATGTGACAGTGGCCAGAGCCTTTAATCGCGCGATAGTTGGGCGCGGTGACCGCCAGTTGCTGATCAGCCTCGGATACAGCGCCGTCGGTGTCCGGTTTGCCGAGACACGGCCCTGGACAGAGAGCGTGGGTGCCGTAGATATCCACGATTGGAATTTTCAGCGCCGCGATTTCATCGCGGGAGAACAACATTCCCTTGATAGCAGCGAGGATGCACATGTCGCGTACCGCGTCATCACACAGCATCGGCAGATCGTGGCATGCTGCGCACGCGTGGCATCCACCTCCAACGGCGGGGTGGTAGAGAATGAGCCTGTCGATGCGGGCGGCAGCGCGTATCCATTGTGAGAATACGACGGTGTGCAGTGCAGCGGCGATCGGCTTAATCTCGGGGACACGATCGATCAGGTCGTTCGTCCACGCGGTGTAGCCATCGGCACGCATGTGGCGGGCGGCGATGAGCAATACAAGGGTCGCCGGAGCTGCGAAGCTATGAGCGATCACGGTCAGATGTGCATCTACCGGCAGTGTGTCGATGTAGGCGGCGATATTCCCGGCCCACGTTACAATTCCAACTTGGTTGGGCAATGACGGGGTAAGGATCGCGTCGGGGGGAAAATTGTACGGTGCGGCGGTGAGGATGCGTTTCGTCGCGTTCCAATTGGCACCGGTTCCCAGCCAGCCGTGCAGCAAGAGCACCTGAGCAGTCCCGGATGAAAAAAATGCTGCCAACAGAATAATCAGTGCTGGCAGCGTGAACATGTGCTTTGTGCGGTGATTCATAAATTGGTCATTTGACGCCGCCGGGTACCCGGATGTGGGCGAGTTCGTCTCGCACCACCTTGGCAAGGCGCTTGACCCCTTCATCGATTTCCTTCTCTGTCGTCACTGAGTAACAGAGGCGCATTTCGTTTTTGCCACGGCCATCGACGTAAAACGCGTTTCCGATGACGTAGGCAACCTTTTCTTCAAGCGCGCGTGGGAACATGGCCTCGGTATCGATTACACTCGGGAGCCGTACCCACAAGAATAATCCTCCGTTCGGCCGCGTCCACGTGATTCCTTCGTCCGCCGGCATGTATCGCTCCAGGGCGGAGATCATCGCGTCGCGTTTGGCACGATAGCGCCGGCGTAATAAGTCAAGATGCCCTTCGATATCGTAGTCAAGGATGTAACGAGCGGCAAGATGCTGTGTCAGCTTTGATGTGCACAAGTCGGATGCCTGCTTCATACGGACGAACACGTCCATCAGTTTCTCATCAGCGATGAGCAGTGCCAGCCGCAGTCCGGCGGACAGGATCTTGGACAGGGTAAACAACAGGATCACCCGTCCGTCTGTATCCATACTGCGGATCGATGGGATTCGCTCGCCGGCGAACCGCAGTTGCCCGTAGGGGTCATCCTCAAATATGAGCAGATCCTCGCGCCGCGCGATCTCGAGCAGACGCTTTCGTTTGGCAAGAGACATGGTTATTCCGGTCGGGTTCTGGAAATCGGGGATTACGTACACTCCCTTTATTCGCTTTCCCGCTGCCCGCGCCTGAACGATCTGTTCTTCCAACGCGTTGAGATCCATTCCATCTTCTTCAAGGGGAATCCCAACGAGATCGGTCTGGAACAGGCGGAATGCCTGAATCGCTCCGAGGTAAGTGGGAAGCCCGCAGAACACAACATCGCCCGGATCGATGAACGCCTTCCCGATTAGATCCAACCCTTGTTGGGACGCGGTGGTGACGATCATCTCATCGATGGATACGTTAAGGCCGTGTTTCCTTAGCCACGCCGATGCCGCACGGCGCAGGGTGAGACTGCCCTCCGTCGTTCCGTACTGGAGCACATTCGCATAATTATTACGCAGTTCGTCGGCCGCGATCTCGGCAAACTCGTCGTGCGGGAACGTCTCGGGATCGGGTAGTCCGCCGGCGAATGAGATGATCTCCGGCTTCTCTGTAAGCTTCAGTAATTCCCGGATTGCTGAGCGTTTTGTCCCGCTGGCCCGGTTAGAAAAGAATCGATTCATTGTTCCCCCTTGCGCGTGCGTCGACACAACGCACCGCATCGTATTTTACCGAAAATTGGGGGTAACGTTCAAAGAAACAGATGGGAGAATATGGGGATAAGATAGGCAGCAACAAACGATCCGAGGAGTGCGCCGCAGATGACATCGAGCGGATAGTGCTCCTTGAGGTAAACGCGGGACAGCGCAATCGTGATCGCCACGAAATACGTGGCCACCTGAACCGGGAGGTACGGATAGAACACCGAGATTGTCCATGCCAGTCCAAACGATACGGTAGCGTGACCGGACGGGAACGAATACGAGTCGATCAATCGTGACCGGAGAGAATCGGAGACGAACAGTGGTCGTTCGCGGGTGAATATAAGCTTGAACGCGCGGAACACGGCGATGTTGACAATCGAAACCGCAAGCCCGATTAGCACGTACGTGCGGTCGATCGGCCGTCCAAACAGGATCAACCCCAGCGATAGCCCACCCCACAGGTACCCGTCTCCAAGGTATGTAGCCACAAGAAACACACGTGACAGCGGTTTAAGCAACGGGTGTTCGCTTATTGCCTGCAGCGTCTCCTCGTCCCAACGAAACAGCGCAGCGATGGCGGCGTCTATCCACTTTTCAAATCGCGTCAGTGCGGAACTCATTTCGTTTCCTCCTTGATCTTCAGCGTTGGAAACAGGATCACCTCGCGGATCGACGGCGAATCGGTGACGAGCATCGCCAGGCGGTCGACCCCGAATCCGATCCCGCCGGTCGGGGGCATCCCGTGTTCCAGTGCGAACAGGAAGTCCTCATCGATCCGCTGTGCTTCGTCATCCCCGGATGCGCGCAGTTGCTCCTGCGCCTCAAACCGCGCCCGTTGATCGAGCGGATCGTTCAACTCAGTGAACGCGTTCGCTACCTCCATTCCGCCGATGAACAACTCGAACCGTTCCACCACATCATCCGATCCCGGCTTCCGCTTGGCGAGCGGGGAGATCTCGATCGGGTAGTCCATCACAATCGTGGGCTGGATCAACTTTGACTCGACGAAGTCATCGAATAGCTTCTCGATCAGTTTGCCGCGTGATAGTGCGGGAGGAAGCGTGATTCCGTGCGCGTTGCCCTGGGCGAGGATCTCTGCTGGGTCACTGGCGGCGACGTCAATTCCAGTTGCTTCGCTAACCGCGTCGAGCAGGCTGATCCGGCGCCACGGTGGGGTAAAATCGATTTCATTGCCCTGGTAATGAATCACGGTGTTCCCGTGCACCGCGCGCACGCCCTCCGCGATCAGCGCCTCGGCAAGCGCCATCATCCCCTCATAGTCGGAATATGCTTGATAGATCTCC
Organism: uncultured Thermotogae bacterium; assembly: GCA_964540085.1. Taxonomy (GTDB): domain Bacteria; phylum Bipolaricaulota; class Bipolaricaulia; order UBA7950; family UBA9294; genus S016-54. Next base: position 3,571 of record CAZILO010000046.1, on the reverse strand, counting down.
AGCGTGGTGAATTCCGGGTTGTGCTCAGTGGACACACCCTCGTTGCGGAAGTTCTTGCCGAGCTCGTACACCCGCTCCAAGCCACCGATGATAAGACGCTTTAGGTAGAGTTCGGGGGCGACGCGGAGATAAAGATCGATATCGAGGGCGTTGTGGTGGGTAATGAACGGTCGCGCCGTTGCTCCACCCGCGATCGGCTGCATGATCGGAGTCTCCACCTCGAGAAACCCACGTTGATCGAGAAATCGCCGCATCGCTGCGATCATCCGCGATCGGTGCACGAACTTCTCCCGTACATCAGCGTTGGCGATCAAGTCGAGAGCGCGGTGGCGATAGCGTAACTCCACATCCTTCAGACCATGCCACTTTTCCGGTAGTGGCCGCAATGCTTTGGATAAGAGGGTCCACGTCTCAATTTCCACTGTCAGCTCGCCGCGCTTGGTGCGGAACACCTCGCCGGTAACCGCGATGAAATCACCGATGTCGCAGCCCTTGAGGAGCGAGTATGACTCGTTCCCGAGCACATCGGCAGCGGCGTGAACCTGAATCTTTCCCGTTCCATCGCGCACGTCAAGAAAACTCGCTTTGCCCATGCGGCGGAGGGCGACAATCCGTCCCGCGATCTGCGTCCGGACGCCACTTTTCTCCTCGTTAGCCAACTGGGCAAACTGCGCAACCGTATCTTTGATTGGTGTCGTGGGCGGCACGCGGGGAGGATAGGGATCGATTCCAGCTGCACGCAGGCGGGCAAGTTTTTCCAGACGGGATTTAACCAGGGGTTCTTCCATGATTTACTTGTTGATCGCGATTACCCGGAAATGGGTCGTTCCCCACGGAAGGGTTATTTTCACTTCGTCGCCTTCGTGCTTTCCGATCAGGGCCTGGCCCGCTGGTGATGCGATCGAGATCTTGCCGTTCTCCAGATCAACTTCGGCCGGGCTCACCAGGGTGAACGTGCCACTCTCCTTGATTTCCAAGTCCTGGAGAATAAAGCTCGATCCAATTCCGATCTCGTCAGCGGCGATTTCCTCCTCGGGAATAATTTGCGCTGCTTCGAGGATCGAGGTGAGGCGACGTACCTCGCGCTCATAGTACTGTTGCTCGCTTTGCAGGTAGATATATTCCTTGTTTTCTCGCAGATCCCCGCCGCTGATTTTCGACGCCTTCAATTTTTCCGGGATCTCCTCGTACAGGATTTGCTTCGCCCGGTTGAGCTCTTCCTGCATTAACTCATACCCGTTTTTCGTCAGATATATCGCTTCTTTTTCCGCCATCATTTACCTCCCGTGCCAGGGCGGCAGTTACCTCCCTCCGCAACGCACATTCGATTGTAGCCAGGTTTTGCCCCTTGCATCGCGGTAATGGGATGACCACTATATCTATCCCGAAGAATGATACCCGATTCCGCCGGTACGCCTCACGTAGCAGCCGTTTTATTCGGTTTCGTTCCACCGCATTTCCGTATCGGCGCGACACTACGATCCCGATCCGCCCTTCCCTCCCAGTAGGCAGTATTCGCAACGAGAAATACTTGCCCACCCACTTATGACCGTGCGCGTACACACGCATGAAATCGGCCCTGTTTTTCAATCGGGAGGACGGGGGAAACCCGGCTGAACCACCCGCGTGCATAAACTGAACTATAGCAAATGGTGGTGTAATGCGCAACTGATAGCGGTGGTCTTTTTCCCGTCGGTCTGGTATGCTGAACAAAAGAAAAACAAATTGTAAGGAGGCGAGTTATGAAACGGACGGTTATTGCGGTATTAATGGCGATTTTGGTGGTGGCAACGGTAACGGCGGTGGTAACCGCGCGCGAATACGCGGTGTATTACGCCAGCACCACAAATCAGAATACCGGGCTTATCATCACCAATACCGGCGGGGAAAAGGTAAGTTACGTTCTCACGGTGTACGATGCGTACGGCAAGCTGCTGGCGCGCACGACAAAAGAGCTTGCGGGATACGAGTCCGATTATCATCTGGTGAGCGATCTCGTTGGGAGCAAGGATGACAATTGGGGGCTGGCGACGGTGGAGACCACCGGAATTATGTCGATTGGGATTGACACGATTATAAACGACACGCGGCGGTCATCGACCAATGTGTACGCACCGCTGTCCTCAGTGAGTGGCAGTACCTATTATTGGTACAGCCTTAACTATGCCAACTCTTCCGATGAGAGTACCGGAGTGGCAATCGTAAACCCGCTCGACGCCCCAGTTGCGGGTACGCTTTACGTTTACGACGCGGCTGGTAACCAGAAGAATGCGACCAGTTTTCTCCTCGACCCCCACGAGGCTGATTACTACCCGCTGCACAAGCTGGTGGACGTCGGCGATACGATGTGGGGGGTAGTGGACATCAAAGCGACCGCGCCGATCGTCATCGGCGGCGAGTACTTTGATGCCGCCGGCAAACTCTTGAACGTGGATGAGATCACGGAGTTTTACTACTCCGAGTAGCTGGGACCACAGCGCGGCGGCCAGTGGCGGAGGCGATGAGCTCGAATTCCATCCCGTACGCGTTATTGAGAATCGCCGGGACCACGGTGGTGGACGGCGGTCCGTGTGCGATGACGTGCCCGGTGCCGAGGATGATCGCTTGATCTGCGTATAAAAGCGCGTTGTTGGGTTGATGGGAACTAGCGATGATCCCGACATCACCTGTGTGTCCGAGTTCGGTCAAGGTTGTCATCGTGTGGTGCTGATAAGCGGGGTCAAGGTGGGCGTCCGGCTCGTCGAGCAACAAATAGCGCACCCCCTGTGCGAGCCCACGCGCGATTAACGTCAGTCGTCGCTCGCCACCGCTTATTTCGGTGTACGGACGGTCGCGCAACTGCCACAGCCCGACCGTACGGATCGCCTGCGCCGCCGCGTCGCGGTCACGGTGCCCCGGACGTGCAAGCAGGGGCAAGTGCGGTGCCCGTCCCATCAAGACAACTTCCCACACCGTGTACGCGAACACCGGGGTATGAAGCTGGGGGACGAACCCGATTGTTTGAGCGCGCATCCGCGGACTGACGGCGGCCAGCGGTTGACCGTCGATCAGTATCACGCCACTGTTTGGGGCAAGGATGCCCGCAAGGCACGATAGGAGAGTCGTCTTTCCTGATCCGTTAGCGCCGAGAACGAACGTTGTCCCGCCACCATGTGCTTTGAGGGAGACCGCGTGCAGCACTGGACGGTCGTGCTGGTAGGAAAAACTGATGTTATCGGCAACGAGGCTCATCGCCATCCACCTCCGTGAGTGCGGAGCACGCGCATGAACAGAAACAGAAACACCGGTACCCCGATCAACCCGGCGAGGATCCCGAGCGGAATCTCGTTAGTGAGGGCAGTGCGCGAGATATCGTCAAGCACCAGTAACGTCGCTGCTCCGAGAACGAGCGATGCCGGAATGAGACGAGCGTGATCCGGACCGACGAGGGCGCGGGCGGCGTGGGGGACGATCAATCCCACCCAGCCGATGATTCCACTTACTGCCACCGATGCTGCTACCAGCAACGTTCCCACGCCGATCACCACGAGGCGGAACCGCTTTACCGCCAGGCCGAGCGTCGCTCCTTCCG
>CAZILO010000045.1:0-8546 GCA_964540085.1 uncultured Thermotogae bacterium | reverse complement strand
TCTCCAATGGAGAGGGTCTACCGCTTATTGGGCCTAAACCTTTACACAAGCATCAGCCGCGCCCGTTCCGCGCCATCGCCAGGACGGGGGCCAAGTTTAACCACACGTGTGTACCCACCGGGACGGTCTTTATAGCGGGGGCCGATCTCGTCGAACAGCCTGGTCACTGCTTGTTTATCCTGGAGACGCGAGAATACGGTCCGGCGCGCATGCGGGTCGCCACGGCGGGCGAGGGTGATCATCCGTTCCGCGTAGCGCTGTGCCGCCTTGGCACGGCCGAATGTGGTATCCACCTTTTCGTAGAGTATTAATCCTTTGGTTAAGTTCGCCAACACACTCTTGCGATGCGCCCGTACCATCCCAATCTTGTCAATATCTTTTCTATGCCTCATCTCACGCCTCTCCTTCTTCCTTGAGCGTGTATCCCAGCTCCCGCAACCGCTCCTCCACCTTAGTCAATGTCTTCTCCCCGAATCCGTGGATGTCGAGCAGTTCCTCGCGCGGGCGGGAAAGAAGATCTCCTAGTGTGACAATTTCCGCCTCCCGCAGGAGATTGCACGCGCGTTGATCAATGTCAAGTTCGGCAAGCGGGATCGCCATATCACCCTGTTCTTTGCCCTCGCCACCGGCCGCTGCCGCTTCTTCCTCGGTGAGACCAAACGGGTGGTCAGCAAACCCGGTGAACAGATCCAGATGCCGCCGGAGGATTAACGCTGCCTCGGACAGCGCCTCTTCGGGGTGAATGCCACCGTTGGTGGTCAATTCGAGGATTAACCGCTCGTATCCAGTCTTACCACCAACGCGCGTATCTTCAACGGTAAAATTGACCTGGCGCACTGGCGAAAAGTCAGCGTCAATTGGAATTACCGACAACGGTGCGTTCTCCAAGCGATTCATCTCCGCGGGGCGGTAACCGTAGCCAGCCTCGACCTCCATTTCCACTTCCAATCGCCCTTTTTCATTCAGCGAAGCGATGTGGGCATCGGGGTTGATCACTTTTACTCCCGTCGGCAAATGGATGTCCGCCGCCGCCACTTCACCTGGTCCCCGTTTCTCCAGTGTCAGATATTTCAGCTCGTCATCGGCAAGACGAAACGCAATGTCCTTTAGGTTGAGAATAATCTCAAGCACATCCTCGCGCACTCCCTCGATCACATCGTATTCGTGATACTTGCCGGCAAAATTAACCCGCACGATCGCCGCTCCCGGGATTGACGCCAGCAGTGTACGGCGCAGGCTGTTGCCCAGCGTGGTACCGAACCCACGTTCTAAGGGCTCGATCACGATGCGGCCGTAGGTAGCGGTCATCTCCTCGGTCTTAATTTCGTGTGGGAAGACGAGTTCGTCCATCCTCTCCTCCTAGCGCGAGTAAAATTCAACGATTAGGTTGGCAGCGATCTTGTACCCAGTTTCTTCCGTGTTGGGAGGCGCTATTACTTGCGCCTTCATCGCTTCAAAGTTGCGTTCCAGCCAGCTTGGAATCTCGCGGTCCTTGTTCGCCTCGATGATACCCTTGACCTTATCGCGCCGGTTTTCCTTGACGGATATTGTGTCTCCTTCCTTCACCATGATGGACGGAATGCTTACCGCACGGTCATTCAGCTGGAAGTGTCCATGTACAATCATCTGCCGCGCCTGAGCACGCGACGATGCGAACCCAGCTCGGTATACGGCATTATCTAACCGCCGTTCGAGCAGCGTGAGAAGTGCCTCACCAGTAACTCCCTTCTTACGCTTTGCTTGTTCTACATAGTTGCGAAATTGATGCTCGCTCAAGCCATAAATGCGTCGTGCCTTCTGCTTTTCCCGTAAATGGAGCAGATATTGGCTGCGCCGCGGGCGATGTTTCTTCGGACGCTCACCGGGCGGGTTAGCACGCCGGTTAAGTGGGCAGCTTTGGGTATAACACCGCTCACCCTTAAGAAAAAGCTTTTCACCTTCACGACGACATTGTTTGCATTTAGGTCCGGTATCTCTCCCCATTATTTTCTCCTCGGATCTTTACTGTGGGAGACCGGGGTGACGTTCTTGACTTCGTCCACCCGGATGCCCGATCCTTTAATCGTTTGCACCACGGATTGCCGCCCCGACCCCGTGCCCTTGATCGTGACGATCACGGACCGAATACCGTAATCCTTCATCTCGCGTACCAGCGCCTCCGCCGCAATCTGGGCGGCGTATGGGGTGCCCTTGCGCGATCCTTTGTACCCCACCACCCCCGGACTTTTCCATGTAATCGGATTGCCATTGAGGTCTGTCACCGTAATGATCGTATTGTTATACGTGGAGTGAATATGCACCCGCGCTCGTTCCAGCTTGATATTCTTCGCCATTCTTACCTCTTCTTTCCTGCCTTGGCCGGGCGCGGACCTTTCCACGTGCGTGCGTTCGACCGCGTGCGTTGCCCACGCACTGGTAAGCGCCGCTTATGGCGGATTCCACGGTAAGCGTTGATGTCCTTCAACCGCTGAATGCTCGCATAAATCCGGCGACGTAGGTCACCTTCCACCACGTATTTCTCTACCTCCTGGCGCAGCGCGGCGATCTCTTTTTCCGTCAGATCGCGCACACGCACGTCTGGCGATACCCCCGCTGCTTCCAGAATCTTCGCCGCTCGTGACCGACCAATGCCGAATATGTAGGTAAGGCCGATCTCTACCCGCTTATCGTTGGGCAGATTGACCCCGGCTATCCGTGCCATACGTCCTCCCTAGCCCTGTCTCTGCTTGTGCTTTGGATTCCGGCAGATCACCATCAAGCGACCTCGCCGCCGGATCACCTTACAGTTGGGGCACATTTTCTTAACCGAGCTTCTCACTTTCATCTCTAAATCGCCGCAGCGGCTACGACTCACGATATACAATTCGCCCCTTAGTTAGATCATACGGGGAGAATTCCACTACCACCCGATCACCAGTGAGGATACGGATGTAGTGTTTGCGGATCTTGCCCGAGATATGACACAGGACGACATGTCCGTTCTGCAACCGTACCCGGAACATAGAACTGGGCAAACTTTCAATTACTTCGCCCCGTTGCCTGATCACTTCTTTCTTCGGACCATGACCCTCGGTCTTCGCCACTACGTCTTTATTCACCTCCTTATCGTCAGCACATCGACCCCTGTTTCCGTCAGGGCGACGGTATGCTCAAAGTGTGCCGCTAACCCACCACGCGCGGTAACCACGGTCCAACCGTCGTCAAGAACCCGCGTTGGGTCCGGATCAGTCTTCACCATCGGTTCGATAGCAAATACCATCCCTACCTGTAACCGCGGCCCATGGCCCGGCGGCCCGTAATTCGGGATTTGTGGGTCTTCGTGCAGACTTCTCCCGATTCCGTGTCCGACATACTCCTTAACAACGAAAAATCCTTCGCTCTCCACGTAGGAACCGATCGTATGCGAAATATCGGACAGGCGGTTGCCAATTTTAACCTGTTTGATCCCGCGCCACAAGCTCTCGCGCGTCACTGACAGGAGCCGTTCCGCAGCTGGGCTAATTTCGCCCACGGGTACAGTGGTCGCCATATCGGAATAAAACCCGTTTTTAACCAACCCGATGTCGAGCGAGATTATATCGCCATCTTTTAAAATACGTCCCTCCGCTGGGATGCCGTGCACGATTTCTTCGTTAATCGATGTACACAGCGTTGCCGGATACCCGCTGTATCCCTTGAACGCGGGTTGCGCGCCCGCTCGTTTTATCAGCCCCTCCGCCAACCGATCAAGCGCCGCCGTGCTGGTTCCCGGCGCTACTTTGGCACACACCGCGTCCAGCACCGATGCCAGCAACGCCCCGTTTTTGCGCATGATTGCAATCTCAGCCGGAGTTTTAACGATGATCATGCGGAAATAATAGCAGTTATCTGCGCGAATACTTCATCCGTTGGGCGCCGCCCATCCACGCTCACCAACAGGCCACGATCTCGGTAGAACTCAATCAACGGCGCAGTCGACGCCATATAAACATCGTATCGATTTTTGATCACCTCAGGGCGGTCGTCATCACGCTGATACAATTCACCGCCGCACACGTCGCACTTGCCGTCCACCTTAGGCGGGTTACTGAGAAGATTGTAGATCCGCCCACAGTTGCGACACACCCGGCGCGCTGACAATCGCCGGATTACCTCATCACGAGAGAGATCGATATTGATCACAATGTCGAGCGAAGTGATCTTCTCCAATGCTTCGGCTTGAGCGACAGTGCGCGGAAATCCATCAAGGATGAAACCGTCCGCGGTTTCGATTCGGCCACGGATCATGTCAATGATGAGCTGGTCGGGAACGAGGTCACCGCGGTCCATGTACACCTTGGCCTGGTTGCCCAAGGCGGTCCCACGCGCAACTTCGTCACGCAGGATATCCCCGGTGGATAAATGGGTAAGTCCTGTCGTCTCCACTAACCGCTTTGCCTGCGTTCCCTTGCCTGCCCCCGGCGGGCCAAGCAACACAATCCGCCGTTTCGCCATTATTTCCTCCTCCCGAGTAGGCCGCTACCCTTGGTTAAACTCTCGTAGTGGCGCATGACAAGGTGAGCCTCGATCTGCATCAACGTGTCGATTCCCACCCCAACTACGATCAGGATTGATGTACCGCCGATGATATACATCCCGGCCAATCCGGAGATATCGCTGAACACATATGGTAGGACCGCGACCGCGGACAGGAAGACAGCACCGATCAACAGGATCCGGTTGAGGATCATTGAGATGTAATCGGAAGTCGGCTTGCCGGGACGCACACCGGGAATAAACCCACCCGACTCGCGGATGTTCTTCGCCACGTCTTCAGGGTCAAACACGATCGAGCTATAGAAATACGTGAAGAAGAAGATCAGTATTACGTACGTCACCATGTACACCCAGCTCCCCGGAGTCACGTAGGGAGTAAGCCAGCTGAGCGACATCCACTGGGCAACCGTCATCGGCATTGCCAACAGCGCAAGTGCGAAGATGATCGGAATAACTCCGCCCTGATTCACCCGGATCGGCAGGTGTGAGGTGTGCCCGCCGTAGATCCGGCGCCCGGTCGTCCGCTTCGCGTACTGCACGATGATTTTCCGTTGTCCCTGTTGAATTATTACAACGCCGGCGGTGACGACCACCAACAGTGCCAGTAACACAAGCCCCCAGAACGGGCTGACCGTTCCAGTGGTAATCTCGGTATACGCCGATTGAAGCTGCGCTGGCAGCCGTGCCAATATCCCAAGCATGATCAGCATACTGATTCCGTTGCCGATCCCGTTTTCGGTAATGCGTTCACCCAACCACATGAGGTAGATCGTGCCTGCGGTCATGGCGATGATTGAGGTAAGGTAGAACCAAATCGTCCCCCGCGCCAATCCCCAGTTTACGACAAGCAGGCTGTACGCCGCCGCCTGGATAACCGCCAATACGAGCGTCGACCACCGCGTGTACGCCGTGATCTTGCGTTGCCCCTCTCGCCCCTGCTCCTGTAACTCCTTGAGCTTGGGAACAACGGCAATAAGAAGGCTAAAGATAATCGATGCGTTGATGTATGGGGTTACCCCAAGTGCAAACAGGGAGAACCGCTTAAGCGCTCCCCCAGTGAACATATTCAAAAAATTAAAAATCCCGCCGGTTTGTTCGAAGAAATGAGCCAACGCGGTTGCGTTGACACCCGGAATCGGAATATGCGTCCCCAACCGGAAGACAATAATCGCCCCCAGCGTGAACCAGATACGCTTTTTAAGCTCGGGAACGCGGAAAACGTTAGTTAACGTCTCCCACATTCTAAATCACCTCAGCCTTTCCACCCGCCTGCTCAATCTTCTGCTTCGCAGCATGGGTAAACCGATGTGCACGCACGGTGAGTGGTTTGGACAACTCTCCCCGGCCGAGGATCTTTAACCGCTGAATCCGGCCCTTGACAACTCGCAGATCCCGCAGTTTCTGTAACGTCACCTCGGAGTTTTCCGGAAAAACGCGCTCCAACGTATCTAAATTGACGCATGCGTACTCAACACGCGTGTGGTTGTAAAATCCCCGCTTAGGAAAGCGCATCCAAATCGGGGTCTGTCCGCCTTCATATCCAAGGCGAACTCCACCGCCCGAGCGGGAATTCTGCCCTTTGGTACCGCGACCACTCTCGTGACCACCGTATCCAGAACTGTATCCCCGCCCCACCCGCTTACGCCGGTGGACGCTTCCCTTAGTGGGACGCAGATCTTCAAGCCGCATCCTTCACCTCCGCCTTGACCGGTTCCCCTTTTCGTAATGTCTCCACTTCTTCTCTGCTGCGCAGGCGAGTCATGCCATTGATCGCAGCCCGTGATAGGGTAAGAGGGTTAGTTGTCCCAATCGATTTAGTGAGGATATCCCTGATCCCAGCCAACCGGCAGAGCGCGCCAACGGTAACCCCAGCGATAATGCCAGTCCCGGGATAGGCCGGTTTCAACAACACCCGCCCCGCTTTGAACTTTCCGATTACCTCATGGGGAATCGTCCCGCCATTGAGCGGAATGTCGATCATGTTCTTCTTGGCATCACGGATCGCTTGCTGGATCGCACGTGGAATTTCAGTAGTGCTTCCCACACCAACACCAACATGACCGTTGCGATCACCGATCACAATCGTCACGCGGAACTTCAGGTTGCGACCACCCTTGGTGACCTTACTCACCCGCCTAATATCGATTATCTCATTCTCGTACTCGTCAGTGGTGATCAAAACTTCAACCCTCCCTTGCGAGCGGCCTCGGCCAACGCCGCTACTACCCCGTGATACGGGTAACCGCCGCGGTCGAATACAACCCGGACAATTCCCCGTTCAACAGCACGTTTGGCGATAAGCTCTCCCACCTTGGTCGCGGCCGGAATATTGCACCCGCCTGCGTCCCCCTGCAGCTCAGCATCCACGGTAGATGCAGCTACAAGCGTTCGGCCGGTCTCATCGTCGATGAGCTGCGCATATACATGGCGTAGGCTCTTAGTCACACATAGCCGCGGAACATCCACGGTGCCGGATATTCGCTTGCGAATCCGACGATGGCGCTTGACCCTCTCCGTTTTCCTATCAACTCTCGCCATCTTTACTCCCCCTAACCGGCACCTTGACCGCCGAGTTTACCTGCCTTATGCAATACAATCTCATCTTTATATCTAATACCCTTTCCTTTATACGGCTCCGGCTTGCGAAACGCACGGATCTTTGCGGCCACTTGTCCTACCTGCTGTTTGTCCGCACCGCGGATGATAATCTCATTCGGGTTGGGAACCTCCGCTTCGATTCCCTCTGGCAGTTCGTACTCCACCGGCTGCGAGTACCCAAGATCAAGGGTCAGTTTGCGCCCCTGTAACCGGGCACGGTAACCAAGGCCCTTGATCAGGAGATGTTTTTGCCATTTCTGGGATACCCCATGCACCATGTTGGCGAGCAAACTGCGGTACAACCCGTGGAACGCGCGGAATTCCTTGCTCTCACCGCGTCGCGTCACCGTGGCCGTTCCGTTCTCAACGGTGATCTCTACTCGATCAGGGCGATAATTCTGCACCAATTTGCCATGCGGACCCTCGACTACGATCGTCCCATCACGCACCGCCACTTTAACCCCATCGGGGATCGCTACTGGAACCTTTCCCACTTTAGACATGGCGTCTCACCTACCATACCTCGCACAGGATCTCTCCGCCGATCCCGCGCTCTTTTGCTTCTCGTCCGGAAAGGATCCCCTGCGAGGTAGAGATAATGCAGGTTCCCAGCCCACCGAGCGGCTCAGGAATTCCATCCTTGTCCACGTATACCCGCCGTGACGGCTTGCTCACCGCTTTCAGCCCGGTGATCGCCCGTTGTACATCTTTGCGGCTCCCCTTGTACTTTAAGCGAATGCGCAACTCTGGCTGTGGAACCTTAGCAATAATGTCATAACCGTCGATGTACCCTTCCGCTTCAAGAATGTGAGCAATTGCTTCCTTTAGCTTCGAGTGCGGCATCGTCACATCAGGATGGAGCTTCGCGCTCGCATTACGAATGCGGGTTAGCATATCGGCAATTGGATACGGAATCGTCATTGTGCCTCCTACCAACTCGCTTTCTTCACGCCTGGGATTTCTCCCTTATGCGCCAGCTTGCGGAAACAAATGCGGCAGATGCCGTAATCACGAATGTACCCATGCGGCCGTCCGCAAATACTACAACGATTATACGTCCGCACCTTGTACTTCGGTTCCCGCTTGCTTTTAATAATTAACGCCTTTTTTGCCATCGCCTCTCCTCTAGTCCTTGAACGGAAGGCCGAGCCCTTTAAGAAGGGCGTATCCTTCCTGGTCGTTCTTCGCCGTCGTCACAATCGTGATATCCATTCCCTGTGTCTTAACAACCTCGTTGTACGAGATCTCAGGGAAAATCATCTGCTCGGCCACTCCCAACGTGTAGTTACCACGCCCATCAAACGCGGAACTGGATAGTCCACGAAAGTCACGGATTCCGGGAAGGACGACGTTGAACAGCTTATTCAAAAATTCGTACGCCCGATCACGGCGTAGCGTCACCTTGCAGCCAATCGGATCTCCAGCAGTGAGGT
>CAZILO010000044.1:0-8561 GCA_964540085.1 uncultured Thermotogae bacterium | reverse complement strand
ACTGGAAGCGGTAATCAATACTGGGAAAGGCATAACCGTGTCCCCTGATGCGGTCCCCGCACCGTTGCGAGCGGACGCGGCGTGTTTCGTTACTCTGACTGAGTATGGTCGCCTACGCGGGTGCATCCTCGATTCATTCGCTCCACACGAACCGATGTACAAAAACGTGATGCGAAACGTAATTCTTGCTGCCACCAGCGATCCGCGATTCCCGCCTGTGCATCCGTCTGAAGTACCCAAGATCGTGATCGAGATCAGTGTGCTCGACCGTCCGCACCCGCTTCGGTTTTCCGGGCCGGACGACCTCCTGCACAAACTTCATCCCGGTGTCGATGGAGTAATCCTAAAGACGCAAACCGGCTCGTCGACGTACCTACCACAGGTATGGGAATCGCTTCCCAACCCCGTCGATTTTCTGACCAGCCTGTGCGAAAAGCAAGGTGCACATCCCGACTGCTGGCGCAGTACCCCGCCGCCAACGGTGGAGATCTACCACGTTGAACATTTTTCCGAGAATGACTTCCCACCCGCCTATTGAACCGTTGTCCGCGGACACGATCGCGTTCGCGCGATGGAAGTTTGTGATTCTATCGTCGCCCGTTGGAGTACGCTACATTGATTTGCACGGTCGTCCTCCGGATGAACTCGCGGCACGGCTGGGAGCACAAATCATCGGCCGCGGCGAAAACCGGGAGGCGATACAACAGATCACGGAATATCTCGCCGGAGAGCGGCGACGGTTCGATTTACCACTTGACCTGCGGGGAACGGCGTTCCAGCTTGCGGTATGGACCGAACTGGCGCGGGTTCCGTACGGAACCACTATCTCGTATGGCGAGCTTGCCACGCAGATCGGCCGCCCACGGGCGGCGCGCGCCGTTGGAACGGCTGTTGGGGCAAACCCACTCCCCATCATCATCCCCTGTCATCGTGTCATCGGAAAAACCGGCGCGCTCGTTGGGTTTGGCGGCGGACTTGATCTGAAGCAACGCCTTCTCGCTCTGGAAGGAGCTATTAACTGATTCGATCACCCCGCTGGTGGCGATGTGGGTGCCGGCAGTGCACCCGTCGCCTGGAGGTAATCGACGATCCCGGTCAGCAGTCCGTGCGCAATTTTATCCTGATACGCAGGATCAAGGAGCTGCGCGCGCTCCTGCGGGCAGGTGATGAACCCAACTTCAACCGACACCGCAGGAAGTTTGGTGTGGCGCAGGTACAACGCCTGTGATTGAACGCCACGGTCGCGGGCACCGGTGGCGGCGATCAACTCCCGCTGTACGGATTCAGCCAACTTCCAGCTGGGATCATCGCGGGGGCGCGTGTTATCAACCAGTGTTTCCACCCCGTGCACGCTGGGATCGGTATACGAGTTGGCGTTGATCGATAGATAAAGGACGGCGTTGGCCGCTTCCGCCGTTTTGAGGCGAGCAAGAAGGTCCACGGTCGTGTCGCTCTGCCGTGTCAGTATCGCCTTCATTCCGGGATGAGCCGCTACAAGTGCGGCCAACTTATTGGCGAGGATCAGATTAATGTTCTTTCCCAGCACGTCCCCCGCCACTGCACCCGGATCGCGCCCGCCGTGCCCGGGGTCGATGGCGATCGTCACCGTGGGGACCACAACTGCTGGCACTGGCGGCACCGGAGAACGGCGGTGAAACACGCCTGCCAACCACAGCGCCCCAATAATCACTCCCACGACAACTAGCAACAGCACCGCACGCCGATTCATAGTGCTAAGTTAGCGCGATTTATTGCGCCGTGCTCGCCGCCCTGTCCGACGCCATTTGTCCATCCGCGTGATCAGTTATGGTTACGAATGTATTGTTAATTTAAGTGATCAATTATAGGAGATAATCACCGGGTGTATGTATCACATAAAATACGGTCATCCGCCGAGATGGGTGCGCATAATTACGAATATGAGCGCTCCCACTAGCGTCATCCACGCGAATATCGCGATCACCGATGCACGCCGTGCCCGTTTTTCCTCCCACCACGTAAGCGGATGTACCCCCTGGATCAGGAACACGGATACGCCCGCAAGGTTGAGGGAGATAACGTTCACCAGAAACAGCAACAGCGCCCGCACTGCCGCTCCGTACAATCCCGCACCGACGAGCATCCCAAACGTGACCCACGGCGGGAGAAGCGCCACCGCAACCATCACCCCAATGAGGGCTTCAGACAAGCCGGTGGTGAACGCAAGCACCCCCGCGATTCCGGATGCGACCGCAAGGATCAGATCGCCCCATCCCACCGTGATCCGCTGCGCAACGGCGGGCACGTGCACGTCGACCCCAACGACCCGTCCGGCGAGTCCCGCCACGATAAACGCAATAATCATCCCGACGGTGACCGATGTAACGGCACGCCGGGCGAGCTTGAAGTCAGCAAGGGCAGTTGCTAATGCCAAAGCGACGTTCGGGCCGAGAAACGGCGCGATCACCATCGCCCCGATAATCGCGGCCACGCTGTTATTGAGTAACCCGACCGCCGCGACGATCGACGACAATGCGGCAAGGGCAAGATAGACCGGAGTGGGAGCAGCGGCGTCTGACAAATGCGAGTAAAGCTCTTCCCGGCTCACCCTTCCCACTCGCCGTAGCGGTGGCGTGGCCGCAGGCGGTGGTGGTTTTTCCTCCAAATGAGGAACGGTCGCCTCCACCCCCAACACAACGATGCGAAAATCATCAACATGGGAAAAGCGCTGTGCGAGCGCGTCCATCAGCGGTTCGGTAACTTCGGCATCAAGTAACACGCGAAACAGCGTCAGTTCTTGGGCAAGGGACTCTTCCCACACCGCAATCGAATCCGGTGTCGATTCCGCGCCGAGAAGCTCGCGGAGTTCCCCGGCCGCTGCTTGCGGCACAGTTACTTCAAGAACGCGAAGCGCCATCCCGGTTCGGCCCGCACGGCCATACTACCGCAATGAAAAGTAATTACTGAACTCATGATGAACTCCCGTCGGCGTGTACTCTCCAGTGGTTGGGCTCTGAACGTAGTTGCCACTGTATTTGCCCGCAGCGATCCGGCGCAGTTGCTCCGTCAGCACTTCCACCTCCGCCGCAGTGTTGTAGCATCCAAAGCTCACTCGCACCAGGCCGGGTAAATGGGTGTGATTGCCCTGTTCCACCTCCGCCGTGTAGCGCTTGATCTCCGCCGGGGATACGTTGAGAAGCCGAAGTACGTAGGGATGAGCGCAGAAACACCCGTTTCGCACTCCGATTCCGCCCTCAAATGCGAGCACGGCGGCCACCAGTTGATGCGGTACTCCGGCAACCGCAAGCGGTACCACCCCAAGGCGATCCGCAGTTCGGTCAGGGTCGGCATCACCGTACACTGTAACGCCGGTGATATCCCGCAGCCGGCGCAGCAACAACGCGGTCAGATGCGCCTCGTGGGCAGCGATTTGGTCGATCCCGATTTCCTGCATTGCCGTGATCGCCGCTGCCAGTCCGACCACTCCGACAGCGTTGGGAGTGCCCGCTTCCTCCTTCTCCGGGAGGTGCGCCCACCGCACCTGATCGCTCGTTACCAACTCAATCGTTCCGCCACCGACACAATCCGGTGCCCCACGTTCAAACGTCTCATTCAGCCCCACAAGCACCCCGGTCCCGTATGGGGCATACATCTTGTGAGCGGAAAACGCGAGGTAGTCCAGGTGCCCAGGATCGGTGCGCGATCCCATTGAGATTGGCCGATGAGGAGCAAGCTGAGCCGCGTCAACAAGGATCTGCGCCCCGGCGGCATGGGCGCGACGGGCAATGTCGTGAATCGGGTTGAGGTAACCGGTCACATTGGACGCACCACTGATGGCGACAAGTTTCACCCGCCCCGCATATTTTTTCAGCAGGAAGTCGAGGTGATCAAGGTCAAGGCCACCGGCGCGATTTACCTCAATGTAGTCTACGTGGGCAACCCGCCGCCACGGGAGATCGTTGGAATGGTGCTCCATCAGCGACCGCAGTACGACGTCACCGTCCGCAAACGACAGCCGGTGTGCCAGCTTATTGATCGATTCCGTGGTATTGCGGGTGAAAATCACAGTATATTCATCGGGGTCAGCGCCGACGAACTCGGCCACAATTGCGCGTGCTTCCATATACACCGCGGTGGACAACCGGCTTTTAAACCCCGATCCCCGCTCCACGCTTGCGTACCACCGCAGGAATTCATTTATCTTGTCGGATACGGGGACAAGCGCCGGGGTAGTAGCAGCGTTGTCAAAATTTATATAGCGGCCGTTTGTGCCGTCGAGCAGTGGCACCTCGGTATCGATTCCCACCACCTGTTCGCGGACATTATCGATAGTTAGCGGTGTCAAAACGTCCTCCTTTCCCTGTGTACACCCCGAAGTGTACGCTCCGTCGGCATCCAGTTACAACACGCGCACCTGGGTTGACCGCCCCTGTGGTCACGATTAAACTTTGTGTGGCAATGAAGTCTGCCTATGCCAGCGGCGGCTGATGACTTCTGATTAGTTTACGACAACAAGGAGGCTCCATTGCTACACCTGACGCACCCGGAACCGCCGCGTGACGACTACGTGCTCCGCAATATTCTTCTTCCCCGCGTCTATCCTCGCCTGGTGCAAGATCAGGCAGTGATAAATGATAGATTAAAGCGGTTCGAGATGGCCCACGTGCCGGAAATCCGTGCCGGACTCACCCAACGACTAACCGCTGCTGAGGAAATGCTGGCAATACTGACCCACAACCTGAATCGGGTGCAGGTACTGTACCACCAAGTAACGACGGATCGAGAGCGGATGCTCGTCCTACTAAATCGATTGGAGCAAGAAAACGCAGCGCTGCGACGACAACAGGAGGAACGCCATGCCGGGGAGCAAGCGTAAGTGCACGGTTTACCTGCAGGACGAGGCGCGTAACCGCCTATTCCGGTTGGTGTGGCTGCTCAATCGTACGCCGGAGGATATAGTCCAATCGGCGTTTTCCATTTCCGATGCTACCCCAATAGACGAAGCACGGGTTAATGCCTTGGAAGAGGAGCTACGGCAAGGGCAACAACGGTTTGACGACGTAGCGGCACGCCTGTCCACAGTGCAAAGTCGGTATGCGGGAACCAAACTCACCCTGTTTGAGAAGTTTCAAGAAAACCGCCCTCTCGTGGTGAACCTCGCTGGGGTAATTGCGGAAAATCAAAGCCTGCGTCACGCGCTGGGGTTGCCCGACCAAGACGAATACCTAAACCGAGAATTAGACCGCCTGTTTCAGGGATATATCAAGCGCGATGTCCGCAAACTGGTGGACGCAACGGAAGTCCCGGAGAAATCCGGCCTATAGGTGTTGCTTCACCGTGACCAGTAGTTCCTGCGCCCGGTGTTTAGCAACCGCGTTGTATAACGGGTACTTATCTCCAATTGGCGCAGCGATGATTGCATCCAGAACCCGGGCCGCGTCCGCCCACAACCCTTTCGGCATCAGATAGTACTCCACAAACACGCGCTGGTTTTCCAAATACGCTTGGCACTGCGGTGCGGGATGGCAATCAATACATCCGCTGCCGTACTCATGCACGTCGACCACGTGGCAAATGTAAGAAAGAACGCGCGGCAAATCCTGATGGTATTTGATAAACGGCAGTTTTGGAAATCCGCTCCAGAATCCGGCAAGAACGCGATACGCACCGTACACCATGTACGTGTCATCGACGACCCGAGCCCGCTCAATCAACGCAAGCAATTTGGGAGGATCGTTGTGTTCGATCGCCGCGAGCTTGTCGTATTCGTCCACTTTTCCCCAGTTGGCACACGTCCAATAAAGCGCGGCAACGTCACTTTCCTGCTCGACTGCGGCGATGAACCCATGCTTCTTTTCCGCCGCCGCGGCGAACGCTGGATCCATCTGCAGACTCTTCAATCCCCATAATTTACCACGTACAAACGCCGCCATCGCGTCCGCCTTTGTCGTGGCGAACACATCACCCAACACGAAATAACACTGAGACAGCGTGGTAACAAGAGAACGTTGTGCCAATGGAATCGAAAGTGACATATACGCTGATTCACTGGTGTAATCGAAGTCTTCCGGTACCCCGATCGCGCTCTGAAACGCGGCGATCGCTGCTTCGAGCTGTGCCTTGCCCGCATTCGAATAGGGAATCATCGGATCCACTCCGCCGGCAAACAGTGCAAGCGCGTCGGAGAGGGGCATCGCGGAAGCAACGAGAGCCGCTGTGATCATCATCAACCCTAACACAATCCCAACGTGGTACATGTCACTCCTCCAAATGGACGGCGGCGAGGTACTCCTTAGCCGCGGCGATTACCTTGTCGATCATGGTGGGAAGTTCGACGTCCTTACAACTGCATCCGGCAGCGCGGGCATGCCCGCCGCCCCCAAATTTGAGTGCGATTTCGCTCACGTCGGCGTAGCTTTTCGATCGGAACGAGATGTGAACGTGGTTGTGCGGCCATTCGATGAACAGAATCGCCACTTCCACCCCGTGGATCGACCGAATCTGACCGACCAACCCCTCGGTATCTTGCTCGGTGCAGTTATTACGCATAAGCATTTCTGTCGAGATGTATGCCCACGCGAGCTTGCCGTCCACGGCGAGAGACAGGGTGTTGAACATTTCCACCATGAGTTTGATTTCATTGAGCGTCGTGTGTTCCAATACCGCCGATGCGATGTGCTGAATATTCGCTCCCAGTTTAACTAACTCAGCAGCATAGGAAAATACCTTGGCGTCGGTATTACCGTACTTAAAGAACCCCGTGTCGGTGGCGATTCCAAGCAGGTTGATCTCCGCCAGCTCAGGATCGTAATCCACTGTTTCTCGGCCAATTTCGTAAATTGCCAACGCAGCCGCAGCGTAGTCGGGATCGCAAAAATTGATCTCGCCAAATCCCGTGTTGGTCTTGTGATGGTCGATGGTGACATCGGGTTTCGCGCCGGACAACAATTTAACCGCATCCCCGATGCGGGTTAGATCGGACGCATCCACTGTGACCGCGGTGTCATACCGGTAGTTACGAAGCTCGCTCACACTCTTGATCAGGGACACGCCGGGAATTTCTTTGTAAAACCACGGGATATCATCAGCAATGCATCCCTCCGCGATCTTTCCCATCTTCCGTAAGATAAGGACGAGACTAGCCACCGAGCTGATGTCGTCCCCGTCCGGCTTGATATGTCCAATAACAAGCACTCGCTCCGCGCGTTGCAGCCGCGCGATTACTTCCGCCAACGAATTAAACATGTTACTCCTTTCCCACCAGGAAAACGGTACCAACAGTTACAGCTCCACCACCTGCGGATCGCGTGGATCAGGGGACACCCGCCATTCTTCCGCGTCGACGTCGAAATCGGTGATCTGGTCGATGGGAAGCTTGATATACTTACCCTTTCCTTCCACCGCCACCCGCCCGTCGGGGAGAAGGATCTCGCCGGTACCGGTAAACGTTCGCCGTGTATCCTCGGTGATTCGCCCGATCACGCGAATTTCTTCCAGCAGCGGCACAGGACGGCGAAACCGAGAATGGAACTCCACCGTCACTCCCCATATATCCTCGCCGTACTTAATTAACCCAACTCGACCGATGGTTTCGTCCAAAATGGCGGTGGCGATCCCGCCGTGCAGCCGCCCCGGATAGCTCTGATGTTCATCGCGGGGGTGGAATAGCGCCAATACCTCGCCGTTTTCCAATTCGTAAAACAGGGCACGCAGTCCGAACGGATTCTTCAAGCCGCACACAACGCACATTCTACTGTTCGGCTGTTTCCGCACCACACGATACTGCATCCCGGCCTCCTTTTGCCAATTGGGAGATTATAAACCCTCGCGTCGCCAGTAACAGGTGGCGGGTTGCGCCATGCGCAGAATACGATATCCTGTTGTGAATTCGTCAATATCAATCGCATCTCAATTAGGGGGACCAAGAAAGAATGACAAAAGTATTGATCGCGATTCTGGTGGCAACGGCAGTGGGGCTGCTTCTCCTTCAGGCGGGTAATCTGCATCCGACCACCCCCGGATGCGCCTGTGCCGGAACAGTAACCAAGATCCACGCCATCCAGGGCACGGGCGGAACCAGCCCGTTCGCCAACAAGCAAGTGCAGGTGGAGGCAGTGGTGGTGGGAGACTTCACCCAACCGGGCGGCCTCGGTGGCTTCTTCGTCGAGGAGGAACCGAGCGACGCCGATTCCAACCCGGCAACGTCGGAAGGGCTGTTCATCCGCGATACGCAGGCAGCGGGTGTCATCCATGTTGGTGACCGCGTATGCGTGACCGGAACGGTCGCTGGGTACGGTAAGATGACCGAACTGCGCGACGTTACTCATCTGGCGATATGCGGGCGCGGGCCACTCCCCGCCCCGGTGGCGATCATACTTCCGCTTTCGTCCCCCACCGCACTGGAACAGGTCGAGGGAATGCGGGTCGTTTTCCCGCAAACACTGACGGTGACCGGCGACTACTCATTAGGGCGTTACGGTGAGGTCACCCTCGCGTACGGGCGGTTGTACAGCCACACCGAGATCCGCCCCGGTGACACTCTTGTGCTCTATGGCCGTGCCTCTGTTCTATCCGAACTTGAC
>CAZILO010000043.1:0-8683 GCA_964540085.1 uncultured Thermotogae bacterium | reverse complement strand
TAATCGCGCACAATCGGGCGCAGAATACGCGCTTGCGCTTCGGGGTCATCGTCCGTTGCTGTTAGTTGATCGTAAACCGCTGCGGTCGTCTCCGTCGGCAGCAGCCGCCAGTCGCCCATAAACGCGTGGAACAATTCCCTCATCACCCGAATCCCCTGGCGCCGCATTCTACGCACCTGTGGGGTTTCGTAAAAATGCTCATACAGGTAGGCGAGAAGCTCGTCGCGCAGGATCTTGGCATCGTCGGAGAAATCAACGGTTAATCCCTCCACTTTTCGTGCGTCAGCGGAGGTGGTAATGTGCAATCGCTTCAATCGTGTTCGCGTCGCGGCAACGACATCGTTCACCAAATAAGAAATCACCCGTTTCGTCCACGGCTGTTCGTCATCACCGTCGCGCAAGACCCGATAGATCGCCAATGACTGCAGACCGGCCGGATCGAGAATCCCGGCACGGAGGCCGTCGTCGAGATCATGTGAGATGAACGCTGTCACATCGGCAATGTTTACCACCTGGCCCTCAAGTGTTGGAGGCACCGTTGGCTCGAGGTGAGAGAATCGATTGGGATCGAGCTTCGTTTTCCAGACCACGTGCTTCAGGATCCCCTCCCGCACTTCAAACGTCAGGTTTAAGCCGCGGATGCCGCGGTAAGCGTACGCGTCCTCGAGCTCTTCCACCACCCGCACTCCGTGCTCGTAATGCCGGAATCCCTCAGGCAGAAGTTCGTTTAATGCATCTTCGCCGGAATGCCCAAATGGGGTGTGGCCGAGATCGTGGCCAAGGGCGATCGCCGCTGTGAGATCAGGATTCAACCCAAGGGCGGTGGCGATTGTCGCCCCGATCTGCCATACCTCGAGGGAGTGGGTGAGGCGGGTGCGGTAGTGGTCACCTTCGTGGTTCACAAATACCTGAGTCTTATACTCCAACCGGCGGAACGCTTTGGAGTGAATGATGCGGTCGCGGTCACGTTGAAATGCGGTTCGAATTGGATCCGGCTTGATCGGATAGTCACGCCCCCGTGTATCGGCACTGTGAACAGCATACGGTGCGAGATCGCGACGCTCCCGTGCTTCCTGTTCCTCACGCGCGTTCATACCCGTTGCCCCCGTGCATACCGTTTCAATGCCGCGTCGGTGCGGCGGCGTTCATCTTCCTCGCGCAGCTTGCGCCGTTTATCGTATAGCTTCTTACCCCGACCAAGGCCAAGTTCCACTTTGGCAAATCCGTGTTTGAAATAAACGCGCAGCGGCACCAACGTGTATCCACGCTCCTTCACCTTCCCGGTGAGGCGGGCGATCTCACGTCGGTGCAGCAGGAGACGGCGGTCGCGGTCGGGCTCGACGTTAAACATCGCCGCCTGCTTGTAGGGAGCGATCCGCACCCCGCGCAGAATCACTTCCCCGTCCTTCACAATCGCAAATCCGTCATCGAGGGAACACCCCCCTTGCCGCAGGCTCTTCACCTCGCTGCCGACAAGGACGATCCCCGCCTCGAACGTCTCCTCGATCGTGTAGTTACGCCGCGCTTTGCGGTTTGTTGCCACTTGCTTAACCATAGCGGACAAAGGCTATCCGAAACGCACGCGGGGAACAAGGCCGGCCCGCTTGACAGCCGTGCGCGGAACGGTTATAAGGACCCAAGAATAAGGAGGACGATAACAATGCCATTTTTCGGCGGAGAAAAATTACGTGAAATTTACAGCCAGGCACAGGCCGGGGGTTATGCGTACATGGCGAACAATATCGCCGAGGAGAACGTCCTCCTCGGACTGCTCGCCGGATACACCGAACGTCGTTCCGACCTCGTTGTACAGGTAAGTCCAGGAGCAGCAAAGTACGCCGGCGGTGGGGACAAACTCACGGGATTGCGCGTCCTGTCGTATATGATCCGTACCCTTGCGGACAATTACCCAATCGGCGTGTTCCTCAATCTCGACCACTTTACCGTCAACGAGATGGACATCATCCGCACCGCGATCGATGAACATCTCGTATCCTCGATTATGATTGATGCGTCAAAGGAATCGTTTGAGGATAACGTCCGCATTAGTCATCAGGTCGTGGAGATGGCACGCGGGAACAACGTGTTAATCGAGGCCGAGCTCGGAAAGATCAAGGGAGTTGAAGACGAGGTTGCATCCGCCGATGCGTACTACACCGATCCCGATGAGGCCGCCGAGTTCATTGAGCGCACCGGCGCCGATTTGCTGGCAATTTCCGTCGGGACACAACACGGCGTATCTAAGGGTAAGGATGTCGTGCTGCGCACGGACATCGCCAAAAAAATCCGCGACCGCCTCGCGGAAACGGGACTCCTTGTGCCGCTTGTGCTCCACGGAAGTTCGGGACTTCTACCCGAGCAGGTACGGGAAATCATCCGGTACGGGATCTGCAAGCTGAACAAAGATACGCGTTATCAATATGAGTACGCACGCACAGCACACGACTTTTACACCGCGCATACCGCGGCGATCGTCCCGCCGCCTGGAGTTCCCGATCAGCGTACCGGTCTGTTCTCCGGCAGCGACTGGACCCCGGACAAGAAGGTTTTCGATCCCCGCGTGGTTGGGCGTGAGGTGCAAGCGCGCATCAAACAGGTAGCAATCGAGTTGATAGACCAGGCGGGAAGCGCCGGGCATACAATTATGGGAGGTTAGGATGTTGAGAGCTGGAGTATTGACAGGTGGAGGGGATTCCCCGGGGATCAACGCGGCACTGCGGTCCATTGTGCGGTTTGGGTTTAAACAGGGAGTGGAAACGATCGGGTTCCGGGAAGGCTGGCGTGGGCCAATAGATGATCTCACCATGCCACTCGGGATAAACGATGTATCCGGTATTCTCACAGTTGGCGGCACAATCCTTGGCAGTTCGCGCACCAACCCGTTCAAGATCGACGGCGCGGTGGACAAGATCCTCGCCACGCTCGATCGTGAAAAGATCGATTTCCTCATCGCGATCGGTGGTGACGACACCCTTGGGGTCGCGCACCGCCTCACCGAGCACGGAGTAAAGGCAGTAGGAATCCCGCAAACAATCGACAATGACATCGCCATGACCGACTACTCGCTCGGGTTTGCATCCGCACTCGAGGTAATCACCGATGCCCTCGATCGACTGCACACGACCGCGTTTTCGCACCACCGTGTTCTCATCCTCGAAGTGATGGGACGCGATGCCGGTTGGCTCAGCTTAATGGGCGGCGTAGCGGGTGGAGCTGATGTGATCCTCATTCCGGAACAGGATTTCGACGTTGATGCCGTACATCGTAAGATCCTCCACCGCCAAGCGCGCGGCAAGCACTTCAGCATCGTGATCATCGCTGAGGGGGCGAAACCAACCGAGACGAACGGTCAGATTGTAGCCGAAGCCGAGGTGGATGAATTCGGACATGTGCGTCTCGGCGGCGTCGGGCAGTACCTGGCAAACCAGATCTCCCAGCGCCTGCAGATGCCGGTGCGGGTGACGAACCTCGCCTATCTGCAGCGTGGTGGAAGCCCGTCCCCGTTTGATCGGATTCTCGCCACCCGGTTTGGCGCTGCCGCGATCGAATTTGCGTTAAACGGCCAATTCGACATGATGACTGCCGTACACGGAATGAAGATCGAACCGGTCCCGCTTGGAGACGCACTTAGCCACCCGCGACCGGTTGACGAGAGCCTGTTTTATCTCCTCGACCTGTTCGAGTAGCGGCTGAACCGTTCTCCTACCGCAGTTTTTGTGATTGGTTTGTTCGCCCTTGACTTTGTAACAGTGTTATGTTATACTGCCTTCATCACGGGGAGGCGATGCTTATGTTATTTGTGGATTTACTACAGCTGCAGGCAGCAAAAGTGAGGTATGAAGAACGGCTTAAAATGTCGATAAAAATGCACTCATGCCTCGATGGGATTAAACTCAACCGCGAATGGGCGCCATCCCGCCGCGGACGAGGATCACAAGTTGGGAGCCCGGCCGTTACAAAACAGTGTGTTGTTAAGTGAGGCCCGATATGGATACGGACAAACTGATCTCCAAAAAAGACGTGCTCCGCACGACCGGGATTTCATACGGCCAGCTGTACCGCTGGAAACGAAAGGGATTGATCCCTGAGGACTGGTTCATCCGCCGTGCCACGTTTACCGGGCAGGAGACGTTCTTCCCGCGTGATAAAATCCTCACACGAATCGAACAGATCAAACGGATGAAGGAAGTGCATCCTCTCGACGATCTGGCGGCACTAATCACTCATAAGATCGACAAAAAGCTGGAGGTTGCATTCTCCCGCCTCCGCAATCTCGATTGGCTGGACGAACGCCTGGCCAAGCTCTGTGAAATCAGCCCAGAAAACGGAGAGGTTGTCCCACTTGCAGATGCGTTTTGCATCGGGGTGCTACGCCAATTGCGTACTGCGGCCCGGGACGAAGAAGTGACACTGGTGAAACGTACCTTGGATACCGCATTGGAACACGGTCTTATCGAGCGGGTACGGGCAGAGGAACTTCGGCTTTACTTAGTGCGTAAGCACATTTCCGCGGGTGGATTATCAGCCGAGATCAGCACAGTGGTAATCGCTCCGCCACAGGTACTGTTTGACCCCGATCTCACAGTGGTAAAAACGGTCGACCTCCGCGCAATCATCGACGCGATCAATCTCGATATCGCCGCAGCGGGCGATCACCAACTAAAAGATGAACTGAAAGAAAAAGCGGACAGGATCAAGGAACAGGAGCTTGAGCGGTTCAAACAGAAAATGGCGCGCCTCAATAATGAGGACACGCGCAAGGAGGAAGAATGACTGAGAAGCGAAATTCGGCGAGCATTTCCGGAGCGGGAGTAATCAGCGGTGGATCGTATGACCGCGTAACGATCTCCGGTGCCGGTAAGATTGACGGCGACCTTGAGACCGATACACTTCGGATCTCGGGCGCGGGCAAAGCCGCCGGGACCGTGCGGGCCCGGGAGATCGTGGTGTCGGGAACAACGACGTTCGCCGCCGGTGTCCAGGCGGACGAGATGCGGGTGAGCGGCAGCGCGCGCATCGCCGGGCCGGTAGAGGTAAAGGAGCTCAAGTGCTCGGGCACGTTCAAGGCAAGCAGCGGCATTAACTCCGAGTACGTCAAGATCAGCGGATCGCTGCACGTCGATGCCGACGTTGAAGCGGAGATATTCAAGACGAGCGGCGGGTTCGAGATTAGTGGCCTTCTATCCGCCGATCGGATCGAAATTGCCCTTGGCGGGCGGTGCACGGCACGGGAAATTGGAGGAGAAAAGATCGCCGTTCGCCGTGGGGGCTGGCGCGAGCGCGGAATCCTGTTCGACGGCCTAATCCGGTTATTCACCGGCGGTGGCACGGCCGAGCTACGTGCCCAACTGATCGAGGGAGACGAGGTCTACCTCGAGGACACGATCGCCGCGATGGTACGGGGGAAAACAGTGGAAATCGGGCCCGGATGTGAGATTGGCACCGTGGAGTATTCCGAGTCGCTACGGGTAGCGCCTAATGCAACGGTGAAGAACAAAACCCGCGTCTGAGGTGACACGATGGTAATCAGATTTATCCTCGGTGTGGTTAGCGTGATCATTGCCATCGTTGGTGCAGCAATTGGGCTTACCGTCAGGGCGCTCGGCGGTGTGTTCGCCGTCGCAGCATTATTCCTCGTCGGAGCGTTGCTCTTTTATCCCATTTTCATGTGGGTGGTGATTGGGCTCGCCGCCGTTGTGATAGTGCGGGGGCTACGCTGGTGGGGAGGCGAGTTTCGGACAAGATAAAGCCTAGCAGCGGTGGCGTGTTGAACCGTTTCTCCCCGCAGCCGCACTAACGATAGGAAAGGACATGCTATGCCGGAAGTCAGCTCGCGCTGGAAAACGCCGTTTTTCACGATCTGGACAGGGCAGCAGGTGTCGCTCATCGGAAGTAGCCTGGTGCAGTTTGCGATTGTATGGTGGCTAACGAAGACAACCGGCTCGGCGACGGTCCTTGCCACGGCGACACTGGTGGCGATGCTACCCCAAATCGTGATCGGACCGTTCTCCGGAGCGCTCGTCGACCGGTTCAGCCGCCGCTGGGTGATGATACTATCGGATGGAGCGACTGCGCTGTCGTCGGTGGTGCTTGCGTATCTGTTCTGGATCGGGACGGTGCAGATATGGCAGGTGTACCTGATCCTGGCCGTGCGAGCGATCGGTGGCGGGTTCCAGTGGCCAGCGATGAGCGCGTCGACGGCGCTCATGGTGCCAGAGCGGCATTTGACGCGAGTGGCCGGGCTAACACAGACGATGCAAGGGGTGACGAACATCATCTCCCCGCCGTTGGGCGCGATCCTGCTTGCGCTGTTACCGATGTACGGAATCATCAGCATCGATGTGGTCACCGCAGCTGCGGCCATCGGGCCGTTGTTTTTCATTCCGATTCCCCAGCCGGCCCGATCAGCGACCGCAGGGACAGGTGTCAGAGCCTACCTCGGCGAGATCCGGGAGGGATTCCGCTACGTGTGGCGCTGGAAGGGGTTGCGATACATCATCGGCATTGCGGCGTTTATCAACTTCGCCGTGCAACCCGCGTTCTCGTTGTTGCCGCTGTTGGTGCGCAAACACTTTTCCGGCG
The DNA here is from genome assembly GCA_964540085.1 of uncultured Thermotogae bacterium. Lineage (GTDB taxonomy): Bacteria > Bipolaricaulota > Bipolaricaulia > UBA7950 > UBA9294 > S016-54. The sequence goes on along the minus strand of CAZILO010000043.1, from coordinate 2,101 downwards.
GCGCACTCCAGTTAAGCTGGTTGGAGACGGCGTTCGGCATCGGAGTGGTCGTGGGCGGACTGGCGCTCAGCGTGTGGGGCGGATTCCGCCGCCGTGTGCACACGTCGCTCGCCGGGATTATCGGGATGGGAGTCGGGATCGCAATGATGGGGTTCCTGCCGGCAAGCGGCTTATTCATCGGGATCGGGGCGCTATTCGTCGTCGGGATGATGAACCCGCTCGCCAACGGGCCATTGGAAGCCTTACTCCAGGCGACAATCGCGCCAGGGATGCAGGGCCGCGTGCTGGCTCTCCTCGGCAGTCTGGTCACGGCGATGTCCCCGCTGAGCCTCGCCCTCGCCGGACCAGTCTCCGACATCATCGGAATCCAATTCTGGTACCTCGTCGGCGGGATAACAATGATCGTCCTCGGCGGTGCCGCGTTTCTCTCCCCGACGATCATGCGAATCGAGGATGCGGTGGCGGTACCCACAGCGATGGCTGCAGAGGAAGAAATCAGCGGTTGATCGTGTGGATTGCGCGGCCGAGCGCGTTTTCCGCCGCTTCTTTCAATCCTTCGGGCAACGTCGGATGAGGATGAACCGCATCCGCAACCGCTGATAGCGTGAGCCCATTCTGGACGGCAACCGCAGCCTCGGAGATCAAATCAGACGCTTCGGCACCTACGATCTGCACCCCAAGAATTCGCTCCGTGCGTGCATCCGCGACCACTTGGAACACTCCGTCCGGAGCGTCCATTCCCAGCGCTTTGCCCAATGCCGCGTACGGAAACCGGCCAACAAGGGGATCGTAGCCTTCTTCCTTGGCCCTATCCTCTGACAGCCCGACTACCGCCACCTCGGGATCGGTGAACACCGCCTGGGGAATCGTCGCGTAGTCGAGGGAATAGTCCTCACCGGCGAGGTGAGCGGCAAGCCGCAACCCCTCGGCGGATGCCTTGTGCGCGAGCATCGGTCCCGGTACCAGATCGCCGATCGCGTAAATTCCGGGAACGCTCGTTTCCAGGTTTTCGTCAACCACGATGAATCCGTGTCGATCGCACTCAATCCCGAGTTTGTCCAGGCCGGCGGAGTTAGGACGCCGCCCCACCGCAACGAGAACATGATCGGCGGGAAATTCCTCCCCGTCCTGTGTGCGCACTACCACTCCATCATCCGTCGTTTCGTGGGATGCGGCCGCCGTCTGCACCCGCACCTCGATCCCTTGTTTCTTCAGCCCCGCCGCTACCCGGGCCCGAATGCGCCGGTCGAGGTCAAGCCCAGGAAGAATCGTTGGCATCATCTCGAGCACGACCACATTGGTTCCCAACCGCGCGTAGATCGTGGCGAGCTCAAGCCCGATTACACCGCCGCCGATTACCACCAATCGGGCCGGTATCGCAGGTGGGCGCAATGCTTCCTGCGATGACCACACCGCCGGATCATTGAACTGGAATCCCGGGATCTCGGCCGGCGCTGAGCCAGTGGCGAGCACGATTTTATCGGCACGCAGCGTCTCTCCGGTGGCGAGGGAAACCGTTCCCGGAGCGACAATGGTTCCCGAACTGGAGATCACCGTCACTCCGTTAGCGTGCAGGAGTTGTTCCACCCCAGCGACAAGCTTGTTTACGATCTCGTCCTTCCACGCCATGAGCCGGGCAAGATCGATCGTCGGGGGAGCGAACTCCACCCCGAACTTTTGCGCACGTGCGGCACGGGCAATCAGTTCCGTTGCGGCGTACAAGGCCTTAGTCGGCACACATCCCCGGTTTAAACAAACACCTCCCACTCGATCTCGCTCCAGTAGGGCCACCTTTAGCCCCAACTGTCCCATCCGAATCGCGGCCACGTACCCCCCCGGCCCGCCGCCGATAATCGCCACGTCGTATTTCATCTCGCCTCCTTCGTGGACACGATACCCGCCCACGGCATCGCGATCAACCGAATTGTCTAGTGGTTACACTGGTAAGGTACAATCAATATGATGGTCACGGATATTTAATAATTGTGATCATCCGATAATGGCAAAACCTTCGTGAGGAGGTGACGCAAAGCCACGGGCCCTACGCGGGCAGCCGGGCTGCCGAGATGGTCACGAAGAGCCGTTGGTTAACAGTAGTTGT